>JAEWBL010000458.1 GCA_023391175.1 Pseudomonadota bacterium | reverse complement strand
TCCAGCAACTGGTCGCGGGAGAGCACGCGCTTCGGCCGTTCGAGGAAGCAGGCGAGCAGCTCGAACTCGGCCGAGGTGAGGTCGAGGAGCGGGCCATCGGCCTCGGCGACGCTGCGCGCGTCGAGATCGGCCACGAAGCCGGCGAAGGCGACGCGGCGGTTGCGGACGGGGGGCTCGGCCAGCGCACCCTCCGCCCGGCGCAGCACGGCCCGGATGCGGGCGAGCAGCTCGCGCGGGTTGAACGGCTTCGGCAGATAGTCGTCGGCGCCCATCTCCAGCCCGACGATGCGGTCCACGTCGTCTCCCTTGGCGGTGAGCATGAGGATGGGCACGCCGCCCCGCGCCCGGAGGCGGCGGCAGATGGAAAGCCCGTCCTCGCCCGGCAGCATGAGGTCGAGGATCACCAGATCCGGCCGCGCGGTGGCGAGGATGCGGTCCATGGCGGAGCCGTCCTCGGCCGCCAGCACGCCATAGCCCTCGCGGCCGAGGAAGTCGGCGAGCAGGGCACGGATCTCGCGGTCGTCCTCGACGATGAGCAGCGTGCGCTGGGCCAAAAGCGGGTCTCCTGGAGGCGGTGTGGGTCTCGGCTGGGACGGGGCGAGTTTCGCCGGACGGAAGGGCGCCATCAATGCGCGCCCATGTCGAGGATACAAAACGTTACAGCACCTCACCGGCAGGCAAACGCGTTGCAACGGGCATCCGCGACGCTCTCACCATCGCAACCGGCCATGCCCTCGGGATGGCGCCTGAGTGAGACCGAGATGCCCAGCCTGAACCCCTTCTCCCGTTCCGCCGCCATCATCACCGTCGCCGGCTTCACGATGCTGTCGGGCATCGGCGAGGCGGCCGCCTGGACGCGGACCGGCAGCGTGACGACGCCGCGCGGTACCTATCACGGCGCAGCCGCCGGCAGTTGCGCTGGCGGCACCTGCAGCCGCGCCGCCGTGGCGACCGGCCCCTATGGGGGCAGCGTCTCCCGCACCGGCAGCGTCACCCGGACGGGGCCCGGCAGCTACGACTACCAGCGCACCACCACCGGCCCTGCCGGCAACAGTGTGTCACGCTCCGGCTCGGTGAGCCGCTACTGACCTGATCTCGGGCTCCGGGCCGTGAAGGCTCGGAAAGCCGGGTCGCGGCCTCCGCCCCAGGTCGCGGCCCGGCTGACTCTTCTCGTCTCCAGCGGCGGGGCAGGGGGCTCACACGGGACCATCATGATGTTGGCCATTCTCGCCGGTGGCACCGGCGTGCACCATCCCCTCGCCTTCGCGCTCATCGCGCTTTCGCTGATGCTGGCGGAGTATCTGTTTCACAGGCTCAACCATCACGACAGCTATGACGCGCGGGAGACCGCCGCCTCCCTCGCCATCGCGGTCGGCAACAAGGTGATCGCTGTGCTCACCGCGGGGATCGTCGCGGTGCCCCTGATCTTCGTGTACGAGCACCGGCTGTTCGACATTCCCATGCGCGGGGCGGCGGCCTGGATCGCGCTCTTCCTCGGGGTGGAGCTGAGCTACTACGTCCACCATTTCGCCATGCACAAGGTGCGCTGGCTGTGGGCGACCCATTCCGTCCATCACTCCGCCACCCGCCTCAACCTCTCCGCGGCGGTGCGACTCGGCTGGGGCGGGCAACTCACCGGCGGGTTCGTCTTCTACTTGCCGCTGGTGCTGATCGGCTTCCCGCCGCTGGCGGTGTTCGGCATGCTGGGGGCGAGCCTCGTCTACCAGTTCTTCCTCCACCTCGCCGCCCCGCCCCATCTCGGGCCGCTGGAATGGGTGCTGAACACGCCCCGCCACCATCAGGTGCATCATGCGGCGAACGGCGCGGTCCTCGATCGCAATTTCGGCGGTGTGCTGATTATTTTCGACCGCATGTTCGGCACCTTCGCCGAGGCGCCGAAGGGGGAGCCGCTGGTGTTCGGCGTGGCCGGTGTGGAATCGAGCCTGAACCCCTTCCGAATCGTCGCGAATACCTGGGTGGACATGTACCGGCAGTGGGGTGTCAGCCGCGGAGTCAGGGCCCGCCTGCGCATCCTTTTCGGGCCTCCGGGCTGATAGGGTATCGAGGTAGGTGGAGATTTGCGTGGAATGCATTTCTGGAATGCGGAAAATATGCGTGCTGCATCGCAGCAAGTCCGTTATGGTGCACCACAGCTAAAGCGCACCGAGATCTTGGCCGCGGGCCGCACGGAGCGCAGCGAGGCTGACATGAAGAACATCCTCCTCGCCGGCGTTGCCGGCCTCCTTTCCGCGACCTCTGTGATCGCGGCCGCCCCTGCCTTCGCCGGTGAGACCCTCCCCGCCGAGCGTCAGGCCATCGTGACCAATCTGGGTGGCAAGGCGTCCGCTGTTACCTATTTTGTCCGCAATACCAAAGGTTACCAGGTGGTGACCACCCTCGACGCCGCCGGCGAGCCCGGTGCCGCGCCGGCCGTGGTTCGCGTCTCTACCGTGCTCCAGCAGCCCGGCGACGAGCAGATCGTCTCCCTCCCCGGCCCGGTCGGTCGTGATGGTACCTCGCTGCGCATCGTGCGCGTCGGCGACGCCATCCAGGTGGAAAAGGTGGGCGCGCTCGCCTACTGACATTTTGCCGCACTGCAGCAGAAAGGCGCCCGTCGGGCGCCTTTTTTGTTGGCGGATGAGGTGTTTCGTTACCGTCCCCTCAGCTTCGCGTCCCCGTATCCGCCCCCTGTCGGGGTGACGATGATGACCGCCTCCCCCGCCTCCAGAACCTTCTGGTCGCACCCTTGGAGGACCTCGGTCGAGCCATCGAGGCGCCGCACAAACCCTTCTCCCAATTGGCCTTGCTCGCCCCCATCCACGCCAAAGGGGTGGACGCGGCGGTGCGAGGAGAGCAGCGCGCAATCCATCCGTTCCAGAAAGCGGATTCGCCGGTAAGTCCCTGATCCCGCATGCCAATGGCCCCGGCCACCGGAGCCGGGACGGATATGGAAGTCCTCCAGCAGAACGGGAAAGCGCGTCTCCAGCACCTCCGGATCGGTGAGGCGGGAATTGGTCATGTGGACATGCACGCCATCCGTCCCGTCAAAGCCGGGACCGGCAGGGGAGCCGGAGCAGATGGTCTCATAATACTGGTAGATGTCGTTGCCGAAGGTGAGGTTGTTCATGGTGCCCTGGGACGCGGCCATGGCCTTCAACGCGCCGAACAGGCAGTTGGTAACTGCCTGCGAAGTCTCGACATTTCCCGCCACCACCGCGGCCGGATAGACTGGTGACAGCATGCAACCTTCCGGCACCACGATGCGGATGGGCCTGAGGCACCCCGCGTTCATGGGGATCTCGTCCTCCACCATGACACGGAACACATAGAGCACCGCAGCGCGGGTGACGGGGGCGGGGGCGTTGAAATTGGTGGGTTGCTGGGGCGAGGTGCCAGTGAAATCCACCGTCGCCTCGCGCTTCTCCTTGTCCACCGAGATCTTGACCTTGATGATGGTGCCCTGGTCCATCTCGTAATGGAACGCGCAGTCGTCAAGACGATCCAGAACACGCCGCACGCTTTCGGCGGCATTGTCCTGCACGTGACCCATATAGGCCTGCACCACATCAAGGCCGAAGGTGTCGATCATCTTCAGAAGTTCGCGCACGCCCTTCTCGTTGGCGGCGATCTGCGCCTTGAGATCGGCGATATTCTGCACCGGATTGCGGGCGGGATAGCGGGCCGTGGTGAGGAGGTCGCGCAGCTCGGCCTCGCGGAAGGTGCCTTCCGCGACCAGCTTGAAATTGTCGATATAGACGCCTTCTTCCTCGATATGGGTGGCAAGCGGGCTCATGGAGCCGGGGGCGACGCCGCCCACGTCAGCATGGTGTCCCCGGGAGGCGACCCAGAACAGGATGGCTTTGCCGGCGTCGTCAAAAACCGGCGTTACGACTGTAATATCAGGTAGATGCGTGCCGCCATTGTAAGGGGCGTTGAGGGCGAAGACGTCGCCGGGACGGATGTCGCCGGCGTTCTCGCGGATGACGGTTTCCACCGAGCGGTCCATGGAGCCGAGGTGGACCGGCATGTGCGGCGCATTGGCGACGAGATCGCCCTCGGCGGAGAAGACGGCGCAGGAAAAGTCCAGCCTTTCCTTGATGTTGACCGAGTAGGCGGTGTTCTGGAGGGTCACGCCCATCTGCTCGGCGATGGACATGAAGAGGTTGTTGAAGACCTCCAGCATCACCGGGTCGGCATGGGTGCCAACCGCTTCTGAACGTTGAAGTTTTTCCGTCCGGGTGAGGATCAGGTGGTTCTTCGCGGACACCTCCGCCCGCCAGCCCTTCTCCACCACCACCGTCTGGTTCGGCTCGATGACGATGGCGGGGCCCTGTAACCCCATGCCTGGCCTGAAGTTTTCCCGCTTCACCACCGGCGCGTCATGCCATGCGCCGCGGGCGAAGAAGCGGGTGTGGACGGTATCTGAGGGGGTATCGAACTCCGTCGGCAGGTCCGGCTCGGCGATTCCCGCGCCGCCACCGGCGGAAATCACCTCAAGGGCCTCCACCACAATGGTTTTTTCCGGCGAAACGAAGCCGAACTGGGCCCGGTGCTTCGCCTCGAACTCGGCGGTCATCGCCGCGATATCGGCGAGTTGAACCGGGATGCCAGTATCGGTTCCACCATATCTCAGGTGGGCTTTGGCATCAGTCAGGATCGCGTCGGTTCGAATGCCCTGAGCGGCGAGCTCGGCGCCGGTCGCGGCAGCGAGCTCCGACTTCAGCTCAACCAGACCGGGAAGGAGGGTTGCAGTCATTTCCTCCCCCACCGCGCGGGTGCGCTGGGCACGGACGGAGGCGAGGCCCATGCCATAGGCGGAGAGGAGGCCGGAGAAGGGGTGCAACAGCACCTTGGTCATGCCCAGTGCGTCGGCGACGAGGCAGGCGTGCTGGCCGCCGGCGCCGCCGAA
>JAEWBL010000365.1 GCA_023391175.1 Pseudomonadota bacterium | reverse complement strand
ACCGGCGCAAGCTGGACCGGCTGATGGCCGATGGCCTGACGCCTGCCGACCTGGCGCGGCGCGCCCATGGCGTGACGGGCGATGCGGACGAACATGACATCGCCACCGATTTCTGCGCCCAGGTGGCGCGCGACATCGCGGCCCTAAAAGCGGCGAAGGACTGGCTGGCGTCCGGCACGGCGACGGATGCGAAATATGCGGGCTTCATCGCCGCGGCGCTGGCCGCGCCCGACGAAGACGCGCAGTTCGCCGCCTTCCGCGCGCTGTTCATCGACAGCAAGGACCAGCCGCGCGCCAAGCTGGCGACGAAGAAACTGGCGGAGGCACAGCCCGGCCTGCTGGAATGGCTGTCCGGGCTTCAGGCGGCCTATTGCACGGCGGAGAATGACCGCCGCGCCGCGCGTGCCGCGCGCCTGACCGCCGCCGCGCTCCTCGCCTGGTACGACCGCCACCGCCGCCGCCTGCCCTGGCGGGCCGAGCCGGGCCGGACGGCGGACCCCTACCACGTCTTCCTCTCCGAGATCATGCTCCAGCAGACCACGGTGAAGGCGGTGGGGCCGTATTTCACCGGCTTCCTCGCCCGCTGGCCCACGGTCTCCCACCTCGCAGCGGCGCCGCTGGAAGAGGTGCTCTCCGCCTGGGCGGGGCTCGGCTACTACGCCCGCGCCCGCAATCTCCACGCCTGCGCGCAGGCGGTGGTGGCGCGCCATGGCGGGCGCTTCCCGGACGACGAGGCGGCGCTGCTCGATCTGCCCGGGATCGGCCCCTATACGGCTGCGGCCATCGCCGCTATCGCCTTCGACCTCAAGGCGAGCCCGGTGGACGGCAATATCGAGCGCGTCATCTCCCGCCTCTATCGGGTGGCCGAGCCCTTGCCCGGCGCGAAACCGCGCATCAAGGCGCTGGCCGCCGCCCTGACCCCCACAGAGCGCCCCGGCGATTTCGCGCAGGCGATGATGGATCTCGGCGCCACCATCTGCACGCCGCGCTCGCCGGCCTGCTCGCTCTGCCCCTGGATGGAACCGTGCGAGGCGCGGGCGGCGGGGGATGCCGCGCTCTATCCGGTGAAGGCGCCCAAGGGCGACAAGCCGAGGCGGGAGGGCGTCGCCTTCCTCGCCGTGCGGGCGGACGGCGCGGTGCTGCTGCGCACCCGGCCGGACAAGGGCCTTCTGGCGAAGATGACGGAGGTGCCCTCCACCCCGTGGGGGCCCAAACCGGACGCGCCCGAGGCCCACGCACCGATCAAGGCCCGCTGGCGGGCGCTGCCCGGCGCGGTGGAGCATGTGTTCACCCATTTCGCGCTGACGCTGAAGGTGCTGCGCGCCGACCTCCCCGCAACGGCACCCGCCCCCGAGGGGCACCGCTGGGTGACACCGGACGGGTTCGATGCGGAGGCGCTGCCCTCGGTCATGCGCAAGGTGCTCGCGCATCTCGACGACCGATGAGATGCGGTCCCTAGACGGACCTTGCATCGGGCGCCCCGAGCCTCGTAAAGCTAAGCCTGCGCTGGGAGACTTGGGGGCAAGAGATGCGGTTCGGACTGGCCGTTGCGGCCGTAGTGGCAACATGCGCACCGGTGTGGGCGGCGGATCTTGCGGTGAAGGCGCCTGTGCCTGCCGCCGCCGCGCCGATGTCCTGGCAGGGCTTCTATGCCGGTGTGACCGCCGGCGCGGTGATCGATGCCTCCAGCGTCACGCCTCAGCTCGGCGGCGCCTTCCTGCAGTCCGATCCCGTGCTGCATGCGCTCCAGTATGAGACGGCGCTGGGGGGCTCCTCCGCCGGCTTCAGCGCCGGAGCGACCATCGGCTACAATTGGCAGTGGAACGCAGTGGTGGCCGGCCTCGAGGCTGACTTCGCCTATGCCGACCGGAGCCGGGCCGGGAGCGAAATCCTCCCCTCGCTGGTCAATCCCGGCCAGTTCATCGTCAAGGACTATGCGCTGACCGGCGAGTGGTTCGGCACGCTGCGGGCGCGGCTCGGCTATGCGGTCGGGACGACGCTGCTCTACGCCACCGGCGGCCTCGCGGTCGGCAATGCGGGCAGCAGCCTTTTCATCGGCGGCGCCAACGGCGCGCAATATGCCTGGGCGGGTTCAAACTCCTCCACCCGCTGGGGCTGGACCGTGGGCGGCGGCGCGGAGACGCGCATCGACGCCCATTGGTCGGTGAAGGCGGAATATCTCTATGTAGACCTTGGCAGCAGCACCTTCCCGCTTGCCAACAGCCCGGCCAACCCGGTGCCGAACTTCGTCATCGCCGCATCGTCGGACTACGCCTTCAACGTGGTGCGCGCGGGCGTGAACTACCGCTTCTGAGCTATTCGGCGGCGATGCCCATCTCCGCCCGCAGGCGGGCGCGCAGGATGTCGATGGGGTGGCGACGGCCTTCTTCTTCTACATGCCAGAAGGTCCAGCCGTTGCAGGCCTCCGCCCCCTGGGCGAGGGCGCCGACGCGGTGGATGGAGCCCACGTTGGGGCTATCGGCGAGGGAAATGGTGCCATCCGCGCGCACCACGGCGCGGAAGCGGCCCTTGGCGTCGGTGAGCTCGGCGCCCGGCGTCACCAGCCCGCGCTCCACGAGGGCGGAGAAGGCGACGCGCGGCGCTTCCCGCGCGCTCGGGGGGGCGACCAGGGTGTGCTCGGGCAGGGGCTCCACCGCCGCGATGCGGGCGCGGGCCGCCTCGGCATAGGTCTCTTCGCGCTCGATGCCGATGAAGGAGCGGCGCAGGCGCTTGGCCACCGCCCCCGTCGTGCCGGAGCCGAAGAAGGGATCGAGCACCACGTCGCCGGGCTTGGTGGAGGAGAGCAGCACGCGGGCGAGCAGCGCCTCGGGCTTCTGGGTGGGGTGGAGCTTGCGGCCCTTCTCGTCCTTCAGCCGCTCCTGCCCGGTGCAGAGCGGGAAGAGCCAGTCGGAGCGCACCTGCACGTCCTCGTTGCCGGCTTTGAGCGCCTCGTAATTGAAGGTGTATTTCGACTCCGCGCTGCGGGCGGCCCAGATCAGGGTCTCGTGCGCATTGGTGAAGCGCCGGCCCCGGAAGTTGGGCATGGGGTTCGCCTTGCGCCACACGATGTCGTTCAGGATCCAGAAGCCCAGATCCTGCATCAGCGCGCCGACGCGGAAGATATTGTGATAGGAGCCGATGACGAACATCGTGCCGTTCGGCTTCAGCGCCCGCCGCGCGGCCAACAGCCAGGCGCGGGTGAAGGCATCATAGGCCGCGAAGCTCTCGAACTGGTCCCAATGGTCGTCCACCGCGTCCACGCGGCTTTCGTCCGGCCTCTTCAGCTCGCCGCCGAGCTGGAGGTTGTAGGGCGGATCGGCAAAGACGAGATCCACCGAGCCGGCGGGCAAGGCCGCCATGCGGGCGATGGTGTCGCCGATCAGGATTTCATTGAGGGGGAGAGCACGGTCCCGAGCCGCTCCCGCAGGAGCCGCTCCCCGAGGGGCGGCCGGCGGGGCCGCCAAGGGGGCGATTGCGGGATACTCCGGACGACATTGACGCGCCGTCCGCCCGGCCGCCCCCTTGGCCACACTACGCATGACGCAACCCTACGCAACGC
>JAEWBL010000072.1 GCA_023391175.1 Pseudomonadota bacterium | reverse complement strand
AAGGCTCGACTGGGCGGCGGCCAGCGCGGCGGCAGCGGTGAGCTTGGTGGTGCGATACTGGTCGACCTTCTGCTCGGTGGCGAAGCCCTTGGCGACGAGGGTTTCCTGCCGCTCCAGCTCCTTGGTGGCGAGGTCCAGCTCGCCCTTGCGCTGCTCCACCACATGGAAGGCCGTGTCGCGGGACTGGCGCGCCTGCGCGGCCTGCGCGTCCGCCGTGCGCAGGGCCGCCTCCAGGTCCGAGACGTCCATGTGCGCGACCACCTGGCCCTGCTTGATGAAGTCGCCTTCCTCGGCGAGCACGTCCAGCACCCGGCCGGCGGCCTTGGTGGCGACGTCCACCTCGGTGGCCTCGATGCGTCCGTTGCCCTCGGCGAAGCCGGGGGGCAGGGCGCGGCTGCGGTGCGCGAGATACCACGCTCCGGCGCCGCCTGCGGCCGCGAGGGCGACGATGACGGCAAGAATGGCGAGGGAGCGCTTCATAGGGACACCTTCAGGGGGCTGGCACGCCCCCGCGATGCCGATCGAGAATGGCACTCCCGCGGGGCGTCGGGGACCGTCTCTGTGTTAACACTTTACCGCAGCGCACACGTCTGGCGTTGATTGAGGTCAACGGCTGTTCACCCGCCGTCCGCCTCCCGCTGCAAGGCGATGGCGCCCGCCGGGTTGCGCACTTTGGCACCGGCGATGAGGTAGAGGAAGACATCGCGTTTGGCCGCCTTCTTCCCCTTCGCTTTCTTGTCGGGCGTACCAATCTCGGGCAGCCCCTCGGGCACCTTGCCGTCCTCCCACGCCTTGGCCGCCTTCGCCCAGCGGGTGAGATCGGCGGCGCCATAGCCGGTCTCGATCTCCTCCTGGGTCTGCTGGAGGCGGGCGTAGGTGAAGTCCGCCGTCAGGTCGGGGATGGCGGGATAGGTCTCATGATCCGCGAAGACGATGGCGACGCCATGCTTGCGGGCCAGTTCCACGAACTCGGGCACGACGAACGAGGGATGCCGCACCTCCAGCGCATGGCGCAGGGCGACGCCTTCGTGCGCCTTCGGCAGCAGCGCCATGAAGGCGGCCAAGTCGTCCGGATCGAAGGCCTTGGTGGCCGCGAACTGCCAGTTGATGGGGCCCAGCCGGTCGCCCATCTCCACGATGCCGCTCGAAATGAACTTGCCGACGCTCTCCTCCGCCTCCGCCAGCACGCGGCGCTGGGTGACATAGCGCGTCGCCTTCAGCGCGAAGACGAAGCCGTCCGGCACCTGCCCCGCCCAGTCGGCGCAGGATTTGGCGGAGGGCGTGCGATAGAAGGTGCCGTTGATCTCGATGGTCTTCAGCACGGACGCCGCGTGCCGCAGCTCCTTCGCATGGGGCAGGCCTTCGGGATAGAAGACGCCGCGCCACGGCTTGAACGTCCAGCCGCCGATGCCGACGCGTATGGCCATCTTGTCCTCCTCTGGCGTCCCGGCCTCACGGCAGCGGCAGGACGTGGGAATATTTCACCTGTTCCAGCGCGAAGGAGCTTTCGATGGAGGCGATGCCGTCGAGCCGCGTGAGCTTCTCCTTCAGGAAGCGCTCATAGGCATCGAGATCGGCCGCCACCACCCGTAAAAGGTAATCGCGCGGGCCGGTCATCAGATAGCATTCCAGCACCTCCGGCCAGCCCCGTATGGCGGCGGAGAAGGCATCCAGCGCCTCCTCCTGCTGGCGCTCCAGCTTGATGGAGACGAACACGCTCACCGGCAGCCCGGCCTTGCGCTGGTCGAGGACCGCCGCATAGCGCGAGATCAGGCCTTCCTCCTCCAGCGCCTTCACGCGCCTCAGGCAGGGCGAGGGGGAGAGGCCCACCTCGCCCGACAGTTCCGCGATGCTCTTGCGCCCATCCGCCTGCAGCGCGGCGAGGATCTTCCGGTCGATGGCGTCGAGGCGCATGATCCTGCTCCGGCGGCTGCGGTCGGCAGCATTTTATGGCGCAGATCGCAGCAAAGTAAGGCCGATTCGGCCGGAAACGCCGCTCCGGCCACGCTACACTCGGCGCCGGGCCGATGCTCCGGCCCCGAAAACATCCGCGCCGAGGAAACGCCATGGCCTCCCCCCGTTCCACCGCTCCCGCCCTCAAGACCCCGCCGTCGGCCGCCGATCTCGCGGTTTTGACCGAGCTGGAGAAGAAGGTGCTGTGGCTGGCGAGCTTGATGATCCACAACGCCAACCATCTGCGGCCCGGCACGGACGGACTGAAGGTCGGCGGCCATCAGGCCTCCTCGGCTTCGCTGGCCGCCATCATGACCGCGCTCTATTTCCACGTGCTGCGCCCCGAAGACCGGGTGGCGGTGAAGCCCCACGCGAGCCCCATCTTCCACGCCATCCAGTATCTGCTCGGCCGGCAGGACCGCGCCCGGCTGGAGAATTTCCGCGGCTTCAAGGGCGCGCAATCCTACCCCTCGCGCACCAAGGATGCCGACGACGTGGACTTCTCCACCGGCTCGGTGGGCCTCGGCGTGGCACAGACGCTGTTCGCCAGCCTCGCGCAGGATTACGTCCACGCCCACGGCCTCGCCGGCGACCGGCCCAAGGGGCGGATGATCGCCCTCGTGGGCGATGCGGAGCTGGACGAGGGCAACGTCTTCGAGGCCCTTCTGGAGGGCTGGAAGCACGAGGTGCGCAACACCTGGTGGATCATCGACTACAACCGCCAGAGCCTCGACGGCGTGGTGCGCGAAGGCCTCTACGAGCGCTTCACCGGCATCTTCGAGGCCATGGGCTGGCAGGTGGTCGTGCTGAAGTACGGCACCCTGCAGCAGGCCGCCTTCGCCGAGCCGGGCGGCGCGGCGCTGAAGCGCTGGATCGACACTTGCCCCAACGCCGAATATTCGGCCCTCACTTTCCAGGGCGGGGCCGCGTGGCGCAAGCGCCTGATGGACGATCTCGGCGACCAGGGGGACGTTTCCGCCCTCATCGCCCGGCGGACCGATGCCGAATTGTCCGCGCTGATGACCAATCTCGGCGGCCATGACATCGCCTCCCTCATCGCGGCTTTCGACGCCATCGATCACGACCGGCCGGTGGCCTTCCTCTGCTACACGGTGAAGGGCTTCGGCCTGCCGCTGGCCGGCCACAAGGACAACCACGCCGGGCTCATGACCCCCACCCAGATGGAGGCGCTCCGCGCGTCCATGAACGTGGGCTCGGGGCGCGAATGGGAGCCCTTCGAGGGGCTGACGCACCCGGAAGGCGATCTGCGCGCTTTTCTTGACCGCGTGCCCTTCGCGCAGGGCGGCCCGCGCCGCTATGCCGACCCCGCGCTCGCCGTGCCCGCGCTCGCCCCGCCGCCCAATCCCAGCATCTCCACCCAGGCCGGCTTCGGCCTCATCCTGCAGGATCTCGCGAAGGGCGACAGCCCGCTCGCCGACCGCATCGTCACCACCTCGCCTGATGTGACCGTCTCCACCAATCTCGGCCCGTGGGTGAACCGGCGCGGCCTGTTCGCCCATGAGGCGCTGGCCGACGTGTTCCGGCGCGAGCGCATTCCCTCCACCTTCGCCTGGGATTTCTCGCCCAAGGGCCAGCACATGGAGCTGGGCATCGCCGAGATGAACCTGTTCCTGACCCTCTCGGCCTTCGGCCTCTCCCATTCCCTGTTCGGCGCCCGCCTCGTGCCGGTGGGCACGCTGTATGACCCCTTCATCTGCCGCGGGCTCGATGCGCTGAACTATGCCTGCTACCAGGATGCCCGCTTCATCCTCGTCGCGACGCCCTCCGGCATCACGCTCGCGCCCGAGGGCGGGGCACACCAGTCCATCGCCACCCCGCTCATCGGCATGGCGCAGGACGGCCTTGCCGCCTTCGAGCCGGCCTTCGTGGACGAACTGGCGGTGCTGATGGAGTTCGCCTTCGACTATGTGCAGCGCGACGGCGAGGGCGCCGCCGACGAGCGCAACTGGCTGCGCGACGAGACCGGCGGCTCGGTCTATTTTCGCCTCTCCACCCGTCCGCTGGAGCAGCCGAGGCGCGCCTTCACCGAGGCGCAGAAGCGCGCCATCGTGGACGGTGCCTACTGGCTGCGCGAGCCCGGCCCCAATTGCGATGTGGTGATCGCGGTGCAGGGGGCGGTGACGCCCGAGGCCATCGATGCCGTGGCCCTCATCGCCGAGGACCGCCGCGATGTGGGCCTCCTTGCCGTCACCTCCGCCGACCGCCTCAACGCCGGCTGGACCGCCGCTGCCCGCGCCCGCGAGCGGGGTTTTGCGGGGGCTGAGAGCCATGTGGAGAGGCTTTTGGCACCCCTGCCGCGCCATTGCGGGCTCGTCACCGTCATCGACGGCCATCCCGCGACGCTCGGCTGGCTCGGCGCCGTCGCCGGCCACCGGGTGCGGGCGCTGGGGGTGGAGCATTTCGGCCAGACCGGGACGCTCGCCGACCTCTATGCCCATTACGGCCTCGACACCGCCGCCATCATCGCCGCCGCCCAGGGCATCTCCTCCGGCCGACCGCTGCGGCACCTGAAGGCGGTGTGAGCGGGCGGCGCCTCACCCCCTGGTGGCGCTGGACTCAGGCGGTTCCCTGCTCCAGTCGTGCAGATCCGTTCATGTTCCCGCGACGGACCTTCGCGCGACCGCTTGTCCTCCGCCCAAACGTCCGCTAGAAGCGCACGACCACGCCACCGGCGTCATGGATATCCTCGCGGATTTCCTCCGGCGCCGGCTCTGCGGAGAGGTGGCAGAGTGGTCGAATGCACCGCACTCGAAATGCGGCATACGGGCAACCGTATCGGGGGTTCGAATCCCTCCCTCTCCGCCAGCTTTCCTTAAAATATTAATAAAAACAAAGGCTTGGTCTGGCGCCTAGCCTCTGGTCCCTCATTCTGTTTCTGTCGTCTCGTGCGCGCGAGGACAGCAAGCAGCGGGCTATTCGGGTGCCTTCGCCGCAGCCGTCTCGCCCTGCAGGCGCAGGATGACTTCGACCTGCTGAACGGCGACGGCCAGGTCGTCGTCCAGATTGTTCACGGCCGACACCATGCGGTCGATCCAGCTTCTGAGCGCTCGGTCGGCTGGGGCAGGTCGCCAGGCTCGCGCTTCGTCCCGGGCAGCGCATCGGGCGTCGTGCCCCGCGCCTTCGCTATCTTCACCAGCGTCAGGAGGAGAGGGCATTTCAGGGGGAAGACGCAGCCGGCGTTCCCGCCGTCCAGGCGATGGGCGCGGACCCGTGACGGCGGCTTGAGGTGGACGGACGCTGAAGACGCCCGTCCCAGGCTCTGGCCGCACCGCTGTCTGCAGTCGACGCTATTTGCCAGCCGGATGGGCGATGGGGTCGAGCCCCGTCTTGCGGATGGCGGGTGCCGCCTGGGGGGATGCGAGGAAGGCGATGAGGTCCGCGCCCGCCTTGGCGGAGGCCGCCTTCGTGGAGACGCCCGCCGCAAAGATGGTGATCTTCTGCACGCTTTCAGGGATGGGACCCACAACCTCCACCCCGGCCACGGGCAGCAGTTCGCTGATCTGCTGGAAGCCGAGTTCCGCATCGCCGCGCGCCACCACTGCGGCCACCGGTTCGGCCGGGATCATGCGCGCCTTACCTTTCACCTGCTCCTCGATGCCGAGGCGCTTGAACAGTTCGGTCTCCACATAGACGCCGCTGGCGCTGTCGGAATAGGCGATCGATTTGGCCGCGAGCAGCGCGGCGCGCAGACCATCGACCGAGGAAATGTCCGGCTTCGGTGCGCCGGCGCGCACGGCGATGCCGATGGGCGAACGGGCGAGATCGACGCGGGAGGACTTGTCCGCCTTGCCCTGCTCCGTCAGGCCGGTAAGGGCTTCGCCCACCATGATGAGGACGTCCACGGGCTCGCCGCGGGCGAGGCGCACGGGAATGGCGTTCTCGGTGGTGCCCATGGACGGTCCGTAGGCGGTGAGCACCTTGTGGCCGGTCGCCTGCTCGAACTGGGGCACGAGCTGTTTGTAGGCGGCGGAGAACCCTCCCGAAATCATCACCCTGACCTCATCCGCCCGCGCCGCGGCCGGCAGTGCCAGCGTTGCGCCCACGAGCAATGCGGAGAGCCAGTTCCTTGCCGTCGTCATGTTCTATCCTCCCGAGATTGATCTTTGTTTTGTTCAGCCGCCCGCGCCGGGGTCGGAAAGGCG
>JAEWBL010000270.1 GCA_023391175.1 Pseudomonadota bacterium | reverse complement strand
GCCATGGTCCGGGACGACAGTTTCTCGGCGGACGAGCGCACCGCCATCTACCGCTGCATCGCCGCGCGGCGGGACGTGCGCCGGAACTTCCTGCCCGATCCGGTGCCGGACGCCGTGCTCGCCCGCGTCCTCGCCGCCGGCCATGCGGCGCCCTCGGTGGGCTTCCTGCAGCCGTGGAACTTCATCGTGGTGCGCTCGGCCGAGACGAAGGCGGCGCTGCACGACGCCTTTTCCCGTGCCAATGCCGAAGCAGCCGCGATGTTCGAGAGCGAGCGGGCGCAGCTCTATCGCACGCTGAAGCTGGAGGGCCTGCGCGAGGCGCCGCTCCTCCTGTGCATCACCTGCGAACGGGATCGGGCGGGGCCGGTGGTGCTGGGGCGCACCCACCAGAGCGAGATGGACATCTATTCCACAGTCTGCGCGGTGCAGAACATCTGGCTGGCGGCACGGGCGGAAAATCTGGGCGTCGGCTGGGTGTCCATTCTGGACCTCGCCGACCTGCACCGCATCCTCGCCATTCCCGACCACATCGTGCCCGTGGCGCTGCTGTGCGTGGGCTACGTGGATGGGTTTGCGGCGACGCCCGACCTCGAGCGCGCCGGCTGGCGCCAGCGCCTGCCGCTGGAGGAGCTGGTGTTCGCGGAGCGATTCGGCGCGCGGGAGAAGGCAGAGACTTAACTTCCGCCCGCCTCAGCGGAAGAGTCTTGCTTGCCCGCCTCAGCGGGGGGACCTCACGCTGCCCGCCTCAGCGGGCGAGCGCGACCTGCTGGCCGGTCTCGGCGATGGTGCCGACATAATGGTTGGGTCCATCCGGCTGGAGCCGGGCCGTCACCTTGCCCTGATGGTTCTGCAGCACGATGTCCGAGCCCATCATGTCCCAGCCTTTGGTCATGAAGATCTCGCTGGGGCAGGAGACATCGGCCTGGGCGGAGAGGCCGCTGAGGCCGCGGTCGGTGCCGAGGCGGACCGGGCAGGAGGCCTTGCCGCCATCCCAGGAGAAGCTCCAGGCGCGGGAAACCTGTTCCTTGGCCGCGCTCGGGGCGAAGGCGGTGGCGCCGGGGTTGGCCGGGGGCGGGGTGAGGGGCACGTTGGAGGCGGTGGTGCGCGGCGTGATGGCGCCGGTGGCGGTGTCGGCCGCGGCCGTGGACACATTGCCGGGCACGGGCGAGGATTCGACCGCACCCGTCGGCGCCGTGAGCACACGATTGGCCGCCGTGGCGGACGGCTTCGCCCCGAAGCCGTCAAGCTCCGTGCTGCACCCGCCGAGGGTCAGCGCCAGCGCCGCCGTAACCAGAACCACCTTCATCCATTGTTCTCCGGACGTGTCCGCAACCTAGCGCCTCCGCACCAAAACCGCCACCCGCCCCTGAGTGGCTCGCACGGGACGCCATCGACGTTCGGACCGCAACTGACGGGCGCAAACCCTAGCCGGCTGCGGGTAAACGCACCCTTTCGGGAGATCGTGGCAGCAGCAAGGCTGATGATGTATCTAAATACCGATACAGGGCGACGGATAGACGCGATGGTTAAGGCGGTTTAATCACGTGCGCACCTTGGCGGCACGATATTCCGCATCTTTCTCCTGTCCTTTCCTTGCTCGGAGCTTTGCATGGCCATGCTCGATCCCCGCACGCTGACCCTCATCGTGACCGGCGCCACCTCGGGCATCGGCGCCGCCACCGTCCGCCGCTTCGCGAGCGCCGGATCGAAGGTGGTGGCGGTGGGCCGCCGGGCCGACCGCCTGGAAGGCCTCAAGGCCGAATTCGGCGACCTGATCCTCCCGCTGGAACTCGATGTGCGGGACGAGAAGGCGACCTTCGAGGCCTTCGCCAGCCTGCCGGCGCCGTTCGCCGACTACAACATCGTCTTCGCCAATGCCGGCCTCGCGCTCGGGCTCGAGCCCGCGCAGAACGCGGATCTGGATGAGTGGAAGATCATGGTGGAGACCAACATCACGGGCCTTCTCACCACCGTGCGCGCGAGCCTGCCGGCCATGGTGGCGCGCAAGGAGGGGCATGTGGTGTTCACCGGCTCCGTCGCCGGCGACTACCCCTATTTCGGCGGCAACGTCTACGGCGCCACCAAGGCCTTCGTGAAGCAGTTCTCCCTGAACTTGTGGGCGGATGTGGCCGGAACCGGCGTGCGCGTCACCAACATCGAGCCGGGCCTGGTCGAGACCGAATTCTCCGTGGTCCGCTTCTCCGGCGACAAGGGCAAGGCGGATCAGGTCTATGCCGGCTATACCCCCATGACCGGCGAGGACATCGCCGAGCAGGTGTATTTCGCCTGCACCGTGCCCCGCCACGTCAACATCAACCGCATCCAGTGCATGGCCGGCCAGCAGACCTTCAACGGCTTGACCGTGCGGCGCGATCCTGCCTGAAGGACGTGACCGGGGCGGGGGAAATCGGGTGGCCGGGCCTTGCGGCGCCTGCTGAGATGGGCAACGCTCGATCAGAAGGAGACGTGCCGTGCTGGCGCTCGATGCCCCCGATCTCATCCTGCCCGCGGCGGCGCCGGCGCTGACGGCGACGCCTGCCGCCCCGCTCGACATCGCCGCCCGCGACTACGACGTGGTGCGGCGTGCGGTGGAATACATCTCCTGCAACGTGCGCCGGCAGCCGGAAGTGGAGGAGATCGCCGCCGCCACCGGCGTCTCCGCCCGTGCGCTCACCGACCTGTTCCGCCGCTGGTGCGGCCTTACGCCAAAGGCGTTCCTCCAGGCGGTGACGCTGGACCGTGCCCGGCGCATCGTCGCCGAATGTCCCAACGTGCTCGATGCCGCGCTGGAACTGGGCCTGTCCGGTCCGGGGCGGCTGCATGACCTCTTCGTGGTGCATGAAGCGATGTCGCCGGGGGAGTGGAAGACCGGCGGTGCCGGCCTCGTCATCCGCTTCGGCTTCCATCCCTCGCCCTTCGGGCAGGCGCTCGCCATGTCCACGCCGCGCGGCCTCTGCGGCCTCGCCTTTGCCGATCTTGGGGAGGAGGCGGCCGCGCTCGCCGACATGCGCTCGCGCTGGCCCAACGCCACCTATGTGGAAGACCCGACAGCGACCGCCCCGCTGGTGGCGCAGATCTTCGATCCCGCATCCTGCCGGGGCGACCAGCCGCTGCGCATCGTCTTCATCGGCACGGATTTCGAGATAAGGGTGTGGGAGACGCTGCTGCGCATCCCCATGGGCCGGGCCACCACCTATTCCAGCATCGCCGAGCACGTGGGACGGCCCAAGGCGGCCCGGGCGGTGGGCGCGGCCATCGGCAGGAACCCCATCTCCTTCGTGGTGCCCTGCCACCGTGTCATCGGCAAGAGCGGCGACCTCACGGGCTATCACTGGGGCCTGACGCGCAAGCGCGCCATACTGGGCTGGGAAGCTGCGAAGGTGGAGCCCAAGGGGGAGTGAGGGGGTACTAGCCCACCCAGCCTCGCAATTCGCGCTCCACCACGGTCCTCAGCACCCGCATGCCCTCGTCGCCCGCATTGAGGCAGGGGATGGCGGCGAACTTCTCGCCGCCCGCGTGCTCGAAGATCTCGCGGTTCTCGACGCCGATCTCCTCCAGCGTCTCCAGACAGTCGGCGACGAAGCCGGGGTTGAACACGGCGAGCCGCTTCACGCCGCTCTCGGCCAGCGCCTTCACCGTCTCGTCCGTATAGGGCTTGAGCCATTCCTCGCGGCCGAAGCGGGACTGGAAGGTGAGGCGGAAGCGCGTCTCATCCATGCCGAGGCGCGCGCGCAGCAGGCGGGCGGTCTTGGCGCACTGGCAGTGATAGGGGTCGCCCTTCATGAGGTAGGACTTCGGCACGCCGTGGAAGGAGGCGAGGATCACATCGGGCTCGAAGTCCAGCGCCACCAGATGCCGCTCGAGGTCGCGGGCCACCGCATCGATATAGACCGGATCGTCGTGCCAGGGCGGGGCGACGCGTAGCGTCGGCTGCCATCGCATCTCCTTCAGCGCGTCGAAGGCCTTGTCGCACACCGTGGCCGAGGTGGCGGCGGCATATTGCGGATAGAGCGGCACGAGCAGGATGCGCTCGCAGCCCTGCGCCTGCAGCGCGGCGAGGCGCTCGGCGATGGGTGGCTTGCCGTAGCGCATGGCGAAATCCACCACGACGCGGTCATCGATGCCGGCGAAATGGGCGGCAAGCTTTTCGGCCTGGTCGCGGGTAATGGTCTTCAGCGGGCCTTCGTTGCGCGCGTTGTTCCAGATGCTCGCATAGTCGCGGCCCTTGGGGCCGGGGCGCTTGGTGAGGATGATGGCGTTGAGCACGAACCACCATAGCGCCCGGTTCACCTCGATCACCCGGCGGTCCCAGAGGAATTCCTTCAAATAGGCGCGCATGGACCAGTAGTCCGTCGCCTCGGGTGTGCCGAGATTGACGATGAGCACGCCGATGCGTCCGAAGGCGACCTTCGGATGGTCCTTGGGGAGATGGGTGGCATCGGGAGAAAAGGCGGGAGCGTCGATCATCGGGTCCTCGGCTGCTGCCGGTGAGATGGCGCCTCGGCCGGGGCGCGTCAATGCGCCCGCAGGCGCCGCCGTCATACGCAGCGGGTGCCACGCTGGATGGCCGCTGCGGCGGAATCGATGACGGCCCGGACGGCAGGTGCCGCCGGACGGATCAATCGCCGGATGATGAGGTGAGGGATGGTGGGCGCGACAGGGATCGAACCTGTGACCCCTACGATGTCAACGTAGTGCTCTCCCGCTGAGCTACGCGCCCCCTCGCAGGAGCCGCCTCTATATCGGCTCGAAACGCCGGAGGCAAGGCGGGTGTATGTGAGAGTGTTCCGGCCTGTGGATGACGGGTCAGGCCGCCGCCAGCATCTTGCCCACCTCGCTCACGAGGTCGCGCAGATGGAAGGGCTTGGAGAGCACCTTGGCCTCGCTCGGCGCCTCGCCGTCGGCATTGAGGGCGACCGCGGCGAATCCGGTGATGAACATCACCTTGAGGTCCGGGTCGAGTTCGGTCGCCCGGCGCGCCAGCTCGATGCCGTCCATCTCGGGCATCACGATGTCGGTGAGCAGCAGTTCGAACGGCTCCTCCCGCATGCGCTCGTAGGCGGAGCGGCCATTGTCGCAGGACGCGACGGCGTAGCCCGCATTCTGCAGCGCCTTCACGAGGAAGCGGCGCATGTCGTTATCGTCTTCAGCGAGCAGGATCTTGGCCACGCCGCTTCCCCTGATGTCGTGTTCTGTCCACCCCCCGGCCGAAGCTGGGGGTTCATATGA
>JAEWBL010000184.1 GCA_023391175.1 Pseudomonadota bacterium | reverse complement strand
GCCTTGGGGGCTCCGGGGGCGGGCGGCGGGAGGTGGACCACGTAGAACTTGCGCACCGCCGTCACGCTCTTCCACACCCCCTTGAACCCCGAGGGGATGACGAAGGATTGCCCGGCGAGGAAGGTCTCGGTGTGGCCCGAAGCATCGGTGAGTTCCACCGTGCCTTCGATGAGGACGCAGAATTCGTCCTCATCGTAGCTCACCTCGATCTCCGACGGGGCGGAGGCCCAGAAGCCCGCCGAGAAAGCGCCAGTGCGATCCTGATACCATTCATGCACGGTCGTCGCCGCACTGGGGTCGAGCGGCGGGTGCGGATCGAAGCGGATGGAGCGGATGGCCATGGGGGTCACTCCCTGCGCGCCTGGCGGACGGCGTGGGTCGCATCCTTCGCCTGTCCGGCATCCTGCCGCAAGGGTGTGCGGATGCCTGCGACAAGAATGGCACCGACCCCGAAGAAGGCGACGAGCACCGCTACCCCCGCGCGCTGGCTCTGGGTCAGGGCGGTGACGATGGCGACCGTGGTGGGGGCGGCAAACGAGGTGATCTTGCCGGAGAGCGCGAACAGGCCGAAGCATTCGCCGATGTTTTCGGGCGGAGCGAGGCGCACCAGCAGGGTGCGCGAGGCGGCCTGGAGTGGGCCGGCCACCGCGCCGATCAGGAGGCCGAGGCCCACATAGACCTTCTCCGGCACGGTGCCGTAGAGACCCGTTCCCGGCGCGGTGGGCACGAGGCCGAACAGGATGGAGTCGCGCGCCACCGAGAGAAGCCCGACGCAGGCGAAAAGCAGCGCGAGGAGCGCGCCGAGGATGACCACGCGCGGGCCGAAGGCATCGTCTAGCCACCCCCCGGCCAGAGCCCCGGCCGTGCCGGTGAGGGTGAGCAGGATGCCGAAGATCCCGATCTCGATGGAGCCCCAGCCGAAGGTGCCCGCCGCATAGATGCCGCCGAAGGCGAAGAGGGCGACGAGGCCGTCCGCATAGATCATGTTGGCGATGAGGAAGCGAGCGAGGGCCGGGCGCGCCTTCAGCTTCGGCATCAGGACGCGGATTTCGGACAGTCCCTTGCGCACCGCCTCGCGCGGTGACAGGCCTTTCGCGCGGTCGGGCACGAACAGGAACATGGGCAGCACCAGCACCGCGAACCAAACAGCGGTCAGCGGGCCACAGAAGCGGTCGCCCTCGCGGGTCGCGGCGTCGAGGCCGAAGGCCGGCGGCCGGCCGATGAGGGTGAGGCCGGTGTCCGGCGCGGTGGAGAAGAAGCAGAGCATCAGCGCGAGCGACACCAGCCCGCCGAAATAGCCCGCCGCCCAGCCGGTGCCGGAAAGCCGGCCCAGCCGCTCCGGCGGCACGAGGTCGGGCATGATGGCGTTGTTGAAGACGGTGGCGAACTCCACGCCGATGGTGCCGATGGCGAATGCGGCGAGGATGAGCGGGATGCGCGCGGTGTCGCCGGGCACCGCGACCCACAGCAGCGCCGAACCCGCCATCAGCATCAGCCCGAAGACCGCGATCCACGGCTTGCGCCGGCCGGAGGCATCGGCCACCGCGCCGAGGATGGGGGAACAGATGGCGATGACAAGCCCCGCCGCGCCGGTGGCAAAGCCCCACAGGCTCTGCCCCTCTGCCGGCGTCGGTGCCACGGCGGACGCGAAATAGGGGGCGAAGATGAAGGTGGTGATGAGGGTAAAATAGGGCTGGCAGGCCGGATCGAACAGGATCCAGCCGACCACGGCCCGGCGCGGGACGCGGGCGAAGGGCTGCGAGGAAGACAAGGGCGGGTTCCGGCTGGCAAGCGACGCCGCACCATGGCAGCCCGAACGCCCGAGGGAAACCGTGCGCGGGCGTGAAGTCTCCTCAGGCGGTAAATTCCGGCATGGGCTCGGCCCCGGCGGGCACCACATGTTCCACCAGCGCCGCGATCGCCGATGCCACCAGCACGACGGCGCCCACCGGCGCGGCGGAGAAGAACTCCTCCTGCACCGCATTGCCGTCTTCGTCCTTGAAGGCGGAGGAGGCGGCGCGCACGGAGACCGCCTCGGTCACGAGATAGCCGTCCTTGATGAGGTCGCGGGCAATGGCCTTGGGCGGGCGCTTGTCCCGCACATGCAGCGGATCCTCGTCGCCGGCCCGCCAGACCACCTTGTAGATGTACATGGCGCTTCCTGCTCCCTGCATCCATCCATCCCCTGAACGCCACGGTCGAGCCCCTCGTTCCGGCCCGCCAAGCGCGATCTCGCAGTGCCATGGATCAACTGCCACGCCGCAGCGTTGATGCCCTGTTCGGCGCCGCGGGCGCGAAATTGGGGAGAGGCGGCGATGCTGCAGTCACAGGATCCGTCGTTGCCCGGCCCGGCCGCAGGCGCCGATCTGCCGGGACGGGACCGGCTGCTCGCCTTCTTCACCGCCATCGCCATCGTCACAGTGCTCTATGTGGGGCGCGACGTGTTCGTGCCCATCGCGGTGGCCATCCTCCTCGCCTTTGTGCTGGCTCCGGTCATTCTGGTGCTGAGGCGCGTGCGGGTGCCGCGGACGGCGGCGGCGGTGGTGGTGGTGATCGCGACCTTCGTGGGCCTGCTGGCGCTCGGCTCGGTCATCGCGCTCCAGACCTCCGATCTCGTCGCCGAGCTGCCGAAATACCGGCTGAACCTGAGCGACAAGATCCGCTCCCTCAAGGAGGCGACCGGCGGCTCCGGCACGTTCGAGCGGACCATGGACATGATCCAGGATCTCGGCCGGGAACTCGAGGCTCCGGATCCGGCCAAAGCCGCGAAGGAGGAGGGCGGGCTCCTTGCGACGGGCGGTCGGCCTCTGCCGGTGGAAATCCGCCAGCCGCCGCCCGGCACGCTCGGCACCCTCTCCACCGTCATGGCGCCGCTGCTGCATCCTTTGGCGACGCTCGGCATCGTCTTCATCTTCGTGCTGTTCATCCTGCTCCAGCGCGAGGATCTCAGGAACCGTTTCGTGCGCCTCGCCGGCGCCCACGACATCCAGCGGACGACGGCAGCGCTGGATGATGCGGCACGGCGGCTGTCGCGCTTCTTCCTGGCCCAGGTGGGCTTGAACGCCGCCTTCGGAACGGTGATCGGCCTCGGCCTGTGGTTCATCGGGGTGCCGAGCCCGCTGCTGTTCGGCCTCGCCGCGGCGGTGCTGCGCTTCGTCCCCTATGTGGGCGCGGCGGTGGCCGCTGCATTGCCCATCGGCTTTGCGCTGGCGGTGGACCCGGGCTGGACCATGGTGCTGTCGGCCGCCGCCCTCTTCATCGTGGTTGAACCGCTGGTGGGTCATGTGATCGAGCCGCTGCTCTATGGCCGTTCCACCGGCCTCTCGCCGGTGGCGGTGATCGCCGCTGCCACCTTCTGGACCTGGCTGTGGGGGCCGATCGGCCTCTTGCTCTCGACGCCTCTTACCTTGTGTCTGGTGGTGCTCGGGCGCCACGTGGAAAGCCTCGAATTCCTCGACGTGGCACTGGGCGACCGGCCGCCCCTGTCGGACAGCGAACTCCTCTATCAGCGCCTTCTGGCCGCGGACCCCATCGAGGCCGCCGCCGCCGCCGAGGAGGTGCTGCGGCAGAAGGATCTCGATGCTTATTGCGACGGCGTGGTGATGCCCGCTTTGAGGCTTGCCCAGCGGGATGCGGCGCGCGGCGCGCTCGACGCCAGCCGGCAGGAGCGCATCCGCGACACCCTCGCGGACCTTCTGGACCACATGCCGGAGCCGGACGAGAAGCCCCCTGCGGCCGCGGACGAGAGCGGCGAGGCCGCGCCCCGGCCACAAGGCCCGCAAGTGCTGGTCCTGCCCGCCCGCTCGGCGCTCGACGAGGCGGCAGCCCTGCTTCTGGTTCACCGGCTGATGGCGGACGGTATTGAGGCCGAGGCGGCCCCGGCCGGTGGTGCGCGCCGGCTGGCGACGGGGCAGGCGGAGGCGATCATCCTCGCCTATCTCTCTCCCGCGACGCCGGCGCACCGCCGCTACACCATCCGCAGCCTCAACCGCGACCGCACCGGCCGGCGTGTGGTGGTGGCGGACTTCATGGCCGAGGAATCGCCGGCCGTCCTCCAGGGCGAGGCGGCGGCGGTGTCCACGGTGAAGGGGGCGGTGGAGGCCGCGCAGGTGGAGGTGCCTGCCTCGCCCGCTCCCGCCGTCGTTCCGGTGCGGGCGGGAGCGGCCTGATGGGCCTCCGACCGAGCCGGAGGGCGACGGTTAAGCCAGCGCCCTCTCAGCCCTTGACCAGATCGCCCAGAAGGCTCGCGGCCAGCGTCAGCTTGGAGAGGCTGAGGCCGGACTGGGCGATGTCGCGCACCGTGCGGCGCATGCGCTCCACCTCCTCGCGGCGGCGGGCCACATAGGCCTCCACCGCGGCCTCGCCGGAGACGCCCTCCGCCAGCATCGCCTCGGTGATGCGGCGCAGGAAAGTCT
>JAEWBL010000182.1 GCA_023391175.1 Pseudomonadota bacterium | reverse complement strand
GTATAGTCGACTGCTGCATCTGCGCCGAGGGAACAGGCAAATTCACGCTTCTCCCGCGAACTCGCCGCCGCGATCACGCGCTTCGCGCCGGCGCGCCGCGCAAGCTGGACAATGAGGCTGCCGACGCCTCCGGCCGCGGCGCTCACCAGAACGCACTTGCTGGCAAGCGACGTCCGTTCCAGCAGCAGCAGCGCGGTCAGGCCCTGAACCATCAGCGCCAAGGCCTGCTCGAAGGAAAGATCGTGCGGCAGCGGGGTCACGCATTCGGCCGGACAGCTATAGTATTCGGCATAGCCCCCGAAAAAACATCCGGCGGCAAAGCCCGATGCGGCCACCCGGTCGCCGGGTCTGGGCCCCTCGACACCGGCGCCGACCGCTTCGACGATGCCAGCCACCTCGCCGCCCAGGATGCTGGGGAGCGGTGGTGTAACGGCATAGCGGTCCTGGCGCATGGCCGTCTCGGCGAAGTTCACCCCCGATGCCTTGACCCGGACCAGCACCTCCCCAGGACCGGCGGACGGCATGGGAACATCGGCCAGCTTGAGTGTCTCCGGGCCACCAAAGGCGGCAAGCAGCACCGCTTTCATATCTGTCTCCGCTCCATCGCCGGACCGCGGGGGCCGGCGCGCAATTGCCCCTCGGAGCGCTTTGGTGACATATGGATGGCGCGATGAACTACAGACAAACTTCTCCCATACAGACCTCGAGGTAAGTATGGCTGCGGTCCTGAAGAACCTCCCGCCGCTGCCGGCGGAGCGAACCCTGCGGATCATTTCGGGCCGCTGGAAGCCGGTGATCCTCTATCATCTCATGACCGGCTCCCGACGGCTGTCGGAACTGAACCGGCTCATGCCGGACATCAGCCAGAAAGTGCTGATCCAGCAATTGCGCGAGATGGAAGCGCACGGCATCGTCAGCCGGACAATCCATGCCGAGGTTCCGCCGCGCGTGGACTATGAGGCGACGGCGCTCGGCCAAAGCCTGCGGCCGGTGCTCCTCGCTCTGTGCGAGTGGGGGCGCAGGCACGCCGCCGAGCTGGATGATCTCGCCAGCCTCGGTGATTGCGCGCGCGTCTCGTTGCCGGATTGAAGGCTGCCTGAGCTAGAGCGGCGCGGCGCCCAATCTTGCCTGCCATAAGGCCCGACGTTTCTTCAACTCGTCGTCGCGCTCGAAATCGGGAAAATCCTCCCGCAGCCGATCCAACTCCTCGTACCGGAACCCCGCGGCGCCGTGCGCCGTCCAGGCCGATTGCAGCGCGCCATTGGCGTGGGTGCCGATGCCGAGCTCAAACCAGATCCTGTTCTTGTGAGTGTCGACGGCGCGGCTGGTGCCCACCCACACCTTCCCTGTGGCGGTGCAGATGACCGCATAGGTTCCGAACGCGGGCTTGCGTTGCCTGTAGGCCGCGACTGCAGCCTTTCGCTCCTGGCGATCCATAAAGTCTCCATTTTACCCGGATGATATATTGATTTTTCATCCGGGTAAATAAGCCCCCTAGGTTAGCGCTCGGGGCCCGGATCATGGGGGCATTGCCCTATGCCCGAAGCGTGTCCGTCTGGCGCGGACGGTCAGGCGTATTGCGCGAGACCGTTGCCGAGAGACCAGTTCTCCTTCTTCACTTCAATCAGGTTGATGAAGACGTCCTCCCGGCGAAGCCCGGGGCTTTCGCCGAGATAGAGGGCGATACGCCGAAACATGTCCTTCTTCTGCTCGATCGTTCGCGTGTCGTTCGCGGTGATCTGGATGAACACCAGATCCTGCGTGCGCGAGATGCCCATGTAGGAGGGGTCGAACCTGAAGTTTTCTGCCGAATGCTCGGTCATGGTCATGAACTGGTTGTCTTTGGGCACGTTGAACGTCTCGTGCATGGCGCGCGCGAGGCTGTCGAAAATCGCCTGGCGATACGCCTCTGTCTTGCCGGCCCTGAGAGAAATGTGCGTGAGGGGCATGGTCAGCTCCGTCCCGATTGCAGACGGAGGAACCATACGACCTGGGGCATCATTTCGATATGCTATCATGCGTTCTTACTGTAATATCACGATGCAATGACTGAACCCCCCCTCGACCTCGACGCCGTGCGCACCTTCGTCCGCATCGCGGAATTGGAAAGCTTCACGCGCGCGGCGGAGGCCATGGGGACGACGCAGGCCGCGGTAAGCCTCAAGCTGAAACGGCTTGAGGGAAGGCTGGATTGCCGCCTGTTCGAACGCACGCCCCGCTTCGTTCAATTGTCCGCCCGGGGCGCCGCCTTTCTCGATCAGGCACGCGCCCTGCTGGAAGTCCACGACCGGGCGCTGGCCTCCTTGTCCAGTCAGCGCCAGCGCCTGACCATCGGCATCAGCGATCATGTGGCTGGGCCCGAGCTTCCGGCCCTGATCGCCC
Organism: Pseudomonadota bacterium; assembly: GCA_023391175.1. Lineage (GTDB taxonomy): Bacteria > Pseudomonadota > Alphaproteobacteria > Rhizobiales > Xanthobacteraceae > Xanthobacter. Next base: position 735 of record JAEWBL010000182.1, on the reverse strand, counting down.
GCATGAACGGCCAGGATCCTCAGCTCGTGATCGAAGTCCGGATCGGCTCCTCCGCAGATCTTCTGCAGCGATTTGATCGCCGGGAACTCGACAGCGTCCTGGTGCGCCTGAGGTCCGACCGAGAGGACGGCAGGATGATCGCCGAGGAGCAGTTCGGCTGGTTCGCGGCGCCAGGCTGGCAACACCGCCCGGATGAGCCCCTGCCGATCGCAACCATGGCCGAGCCATGCGGTGTCCGCGCGCTTGCGTCTCAACTGCTCGATCGCGCGGGCGTGCCGTGGACGGAGATTTTCGTTGGCGGAGGTGTGATGGCGGTCTCGGCCGCCGTGATGGCCGGGCTCGGCGTGGCCGCGCTCTCGCCGCGCATGGTGCCGTTCGGCGCCATCGATGTCGGCCCACAGCTCGGCCTGCCTGCTCTTCCCCGCCAGCCGATCATGCTGCATAGCCGGGCCAAGGAGGGCCCGGCGCGGGATGCGCTAGCGGGGCTTTCCGCGGCCTTCCGACGGGCGTGCGGCGTTTAGGTCAGTTCTGCTGTGCGGAGCGGACGGTGATGGGGTTGTTTTGACACACAAAAGCCCCCGCCTGTTTAGGGGCGGGGGCTTTTGGTTTGTGGATAGGGCATTATGCGCATGTGCTTTGCAGGCCTGGCAGCGACCTACTCTCCCGCGTCTTGAGACGAAGTACCATTGGCGCTGAGGAGTTTAACGGCCGAGTTCGGGATGGGATCGGGTTCAG
>JAEWBL010000155.1 GCA_023391175.1 Pseudomonadota bacterium | reverse complement strand
ACCCTGTCCTACGGCCGCGCCAAGGAGCCGCTGCCGGAGCGCCGAGACGTGGAACTCGCCCACCTGTTCGAGGAGGTGCGCGAGACCCTCGGCCTGTCGGCGGGCGGCAGCGCGGGGGTGGGCTGGGTGGTGGACGTGGAGCGGGGCCTCACTGCCGATGCCGATCCTGACCAGTTGTTCCGGGTCATCCTCAACATCACCCGCAATGCCCTCCAGGCGCTGGAGGCGCGCGCGCCGCTTGATCCCGAGCGCGACCAGATCCGCGTGCGCGCCCGCCGCAAGGGGCCGGTGGTGGAGATCGAGCTCAGCGACACCGGGCCCGGCATCCCCCCGGCGCGGCGGGAGCATCTGTTCGAGGCCTTCGTCTCCTCAGCCCGCCGCGGCGGCACGGGGCTCGGCCTGCCCATCGCCGACGAACTGGTGCGGGCCCACGGCGGGCATATCCGCCTGCTCGATACCAAGATCGGCACCGCCTTCCGCATCACCATCCCCGACCAGCCGGAAAGCCGGCATCACCGGCGCGAACGCATCCGGGCATGATCAAGCCCAAGTTTTCCACAAGGCGCGCAGTTTCCGGCCCTCCTCGCGCATGAGGCCGGACAGGGGCCTTGCACCCTCCGATAAAAAGGGGTAGCAGACGGGCCTCGCGGAATTCCAAGCCGCGAACGTCCCGGAAAGCTCCATGCTTTCTCGACCGGCCCAGCCGGTCCCGGGCACAGGCGCCGGTAGCTCAGCTGGATAGAGCACCAGACTACGAATCTGGGGGTCGGGAGTTCGAATCTTCCCCGGCGCGCCACCTAAATCCAAGAAAATAAAAGATAATTGTCCGTATGCTCGGGTGCGTGAAAGCGTGCAGGCGCGGTCGGGCCATCACCGGGTCCTCACCAGACACAGCGGGTGCTCGGGCGCAGTTCGCCTGAGCTGGCTGACGCTATACGACTAGACGCAGCTGCTCAGGCCGTCTCTGCGGACGATACCGTCGTGCCAAAGGCTGGGGCCTCATCCCAACACCATGAGCACCATCCCCGCCACGCCATAAGCCGCGTGGGTGCGAAGCATCCCGAGCCTGAGCCGGAACGTGGCGAACATGGCCATCGCGGAGAGCGCGGCCGCACGCCAGTCGATAGGGGAGAGCACGGGAAGGTCCGCCCCAATGCTGTGTCAGTCCACGCTCACCCCGCGCCGGAAGACAACGTGGATAGGGAACCCCAAGGCGAGGTTCAGGATCACGCCCACAACGGCGCGAGCGAGAAATAGGCGCCGCCGCGCGCGGTGCCGAGATGCCGTGGCGCGGGCACGAAGTGGGCGAGGCCGGTGTGAACGGCTTGGGCCTTTGCGATGGTCGCTCGGTGTGCTGACCTCTTCTTCGTGTCGGCGGCGAAGGCCCTCCCGTCAAGCCGACGCGCGGATCATTCCCGCTCCGATACGGACCGGCGAATGTGTGCGGCGAGATGATCCGCCGCGGATGAGCCGCCGGGATGGCGCTCCCAAAGGATGAGGTCAACGCCTTCCAGCGTTGGCATGCCCTCCGCGCTGCCGAGGCGGACGAGACCCGGCGTGCGCACCGATCGGGCAAGGACGCACACCGCCGAGTCCGCAAGTGCCATGGATTGCAGCCCTGCGATGCTTTCGGAGACACAGGCGATGCGCCAGCGCCGGCCGATGCGGTCGAGCGCCGCCAGCGCATAGTCCCGATAGAGATTGCCGTCCGGCAGCATGGCAAGCGGGACAGGGTCTGCGAGGTGCGCGCTCCCGCCTTCCGCGCCCAGCCAGATCAGCGGCTCGGGTCGCAGCAGCGTGCCGGTTCCGACGCGGGGCGAGACACCGGGCATGCGGGTGGCGATGGCGATGTCGAGAAGGCCCTCGCTCATATCTTGCGCCAGCTGCCGCGAGAGCGCGCAGCGCACCGTCACCTCCACGCCCGGATATGTGTCGCGGAAGCGCGCCAGCGTCTCGGGCAGGAGGAAGGCGGCATAGAGATCCGGACAGCCCAGCGTGACGCGCCCCGCCACATCGTCCGCCGAAAGCCGCAGCCGGGCCTCCTCGTCGAGCCGCAGCATGGTGCGCGCATGCGGCAGCAGCATTTCCCCGTGGCGCGACAGCTTCAGATGCCGCAGGTCCGGCTCGAACAAGGGGAAGCCGGCTGCCGCCTCCAGCCGCCGGATCTGCAGGCTGACGGCGGGCTGGGTGCGGTTCAGGCGCCGTGCGACGCGCGTCACGCTCTTCTCCTCCACCAGGAGGACGAAGGTGCGCAGCAGGGCGATCTCCAGCGGATGCGACATTGCCATCATTAAAAATACTTGGCGAAGTGCAAAGCAATATAAATTTGATTTGAGCGCAATGCATCGATCTAATCTGTACGTAGTCGCAATCGACTGTCCAATGACTGTTCAAAATCTCTGATTTTGATGCACATCAAAAAGGCATTTGCGCACCAGCGAGGCAATCTCGCCCGGCGCCGTGGAGACGACGTGAATCCGAGCCCCTTCCTTCAGGTTGATGGTCTGATGCGTCGCTATGGCGGCGTCGCCGCCCTCGATGGCGTGACCCTCGATATCGCCCGCGGTCAGGTCACCGGCCTCATCGGCCCCAACGGCGCGGGCAAGACCACGCTGCTGAACGCGCTGACCGGCCTCGCCCGGCCTGAAAGCGGCACAGTGCGGTTAGAGGGCGAGGACGTCACCGGCCTGCCGGCCCACGTGATGGCAGGCAGGGGCGTGGTCCGGTCCTTCCAGATCGTGCGCGAGCTCTCCAGCCTCACCGTGTTCGAGACCCTTCTCGCCGCCCCGCCGGCCCAGAGCGGGGAGAGCGTGGCGGGCGCCCTGTTCGGCCGCCGCAAATGGTGGGCGCAGGAGCGCGCCCATGCCGATCTCGCCCGCGCGCTGCTGGAGCGGGTGGGGCTCGTGAAGCTCGCCGATCAGCCGTCCGCGATGCTTTCCGGCGGTCAGAAGAAACTGCTGGAAATGGCGCGTGCGCTGCTGATGAAGCCCAAGCTGATCCTGCTCGATGAGCCGGGTGCCGGCGTCTCGCCGCCGCTGCGTCTCGAGATCGTGCGGCTGGTGCGTGAGCTAAAGGCGGAAGGCCTCACCTTCGGTATCGTCGAGCATGACATGCATCTGGTGGAGGAGGTGTGCGACCGCGTGCACGTACTCGCCCTGGGGCGCGTGCTCGTCTCCGGCACGTTCGCCGAAGCGACCTCGGATCCGCGCGTGGTCTCCGCCTATCTCGGGGTGGCGGCATGATTGCGCGCCCCTGCGATCCGAAGGCGGAAGAACTCTCCCTCGCGCTCGCTGTCTCGGGCC
>JAEWBL010000113.1 GCA_023391175.1 Pseudomonadota bacterium | reverse complement strand
GCGCTGAAGGATGAGGTGCTGTCGGGCCCCACCGCCCACGACGTGCGCCTGGTGATGGCGGACGCCGCCATCGCCGCGAACCACCCTCAGCGGGCGATCAAGCTTCTCGAAACGGTCGAGCCGGATGCCGCGGTGCAGGCGCGGCTGCGCGTCGCCCGCGCGCAGGAGCGCAATCCCAAGTCGGTTCCGGCCAATGCGGCCCAGACCCTGCCGGTTCCCTTCCAGAAGTGCACGGATACGCCCTACGGCCCGTCCTGCAGCCTCATCCCCGCCACCACGCCGCCGGGCGGCGGCGTCAGCGATACCCCCGGCTACGACGCCGCGCTCGAAGCCTTCAGCGCCTACCGCGAGGGCCAGGACAATCTGTCCGAGACCCGTATCCGCGAGGCGCTGAAGGAAAATCCCGGCAATGCCCAGTGGCGTCGGCTGCTGATCGATTCGCTCGATCGCTCGAAGAAGTACAAGGAGCTGGATGTCGCCATCCGCGATGCCATCAGCCAGGGCGACAACGACCCGTCCCTGATCGCCCTGCGCGCGGCCAACGACAAGCGTCTCGCCGAGCCGATGGCCGTGCAGGCCATCAAGGATATCAGTCGCGGCAAGGCCGCCGCCGCCGTCACCTCGGCCCGGCAGGCGGTGGAGCGGGCGCCGGACGCGCTCATCTTCCGCATCGTCCTCATCGACGCCCTGATGGCGGCCAACCAGTTCAAGGACGCCGAAACGGCAGCCTCGGGCGCCGTGGCGGACAATCCGAACGAGCCGCTGCCCCACATCCTGCGGGCGTGGCTGCTGCAGAAGACCGGTCAGCGCGACGAGGCGGCGCGCGAGTTCGACACCGTGCTCAACAGCAACCTGCTGACCGACCTCGAGGAGCTGAACTACCGGCTCATCGCCGCCAATGCGGCCAGGGCGGCGGGCAAGCCCGAGGACGCGCTCAAGGCGCTGGAGCCGCTCGACGCGGGCAAGAACAAGGAGGTCGGCGTCCTGCGCAAGCAGGCGGAGGCGCAGGTCAAGGCGCCAAACGCCGCGAAGCCCTCCCTCCAGCAGCCCGCCGTGCTGTGCCAGCCCACCAGCTACGGCGTCATCTGCTCGGTGTTCGCCAATCCGCAGATGCAGGCACCGGGCGTTGCCGGCCTCAATCCCGGCTCCCCCGGTTATGCCGCCGCCAGCGCCGCCTATGCCGCGTTCGCCCGCAAGGACTATGCGACCGCGATCGCCGAGGCGCGCCGCGCGGTGGATGCGGAGCCGGGCAACCGCAATTATCAGACCCTGCTGCTCAACGCCTTGTCGTCGGCCGGCCGCTACGCCGAGGCCGAGGCGGTGGCGAGCCGGCTGCTCGCGGCGAGCCCGCGCGATGCCACGCTGCTGGTGCAGCGGGCCAATCTGCGCATGCAGGCGAAGGACTTCTCCGGCGCCGTCGCCGACTACAAGGCGGCGCTCGGTTCGCCCAACCTGCCGCCGGCCCAGGTGCGCATCGTACGCCTCGGCCTCGCCGACGCGGCGCTCTCCGCCAAGCAGCCGGAACTCGCCATCTGGGCGCTCGAGCCCTATGCCAACGAGGACAGCTACGAGGTGCAGGCGCGGCTCGGTTTCGCCTCCCTCGCGCTCGACGACAAGGAAGGCGCGCTTGCTGCCTTCAACCGGGCCGCGGCCCGCGCGCGCAACCAGCAGGAGCGCATGGCGATGCTCTCCGCCCGGCTCGGCGTGCTCTCGCAACTCGGCCGCAAGGACGAGGCACGGGAACTTTTCCAGGCTGCCTACAACAGCGGCGCCCTGCGGAGCATGAAGCCGGTGGATCTCGCGGTGCTGGCGAGCCAGGCGGGCGAGGACGAACTCGCCTACGAATACTTCTCCGAGGCGAACAGCCGCTGGCGGCTGCGCGGCACCAACCTCATCAATGCCGCGTACAATGCGCGCCGCACCTATCACAACGACGAGGCCGTGGATTACTTCAAGTCGGCCATCGACGAGGCGCGGGACGGCAAGCTCCAGCTCGACCCGCAATATCTCTTCGGCCTCCGGCGCGAGGTGGCCGAGCTGACCCGCACCTGGGGCGCCTATGCCTCGGTGAGCTACGGCCCGGTGGGCGTGGCGCCGGGCTCCTACCTCGTCCCGCAGACCTCGAATGGCGCCAACCACACGGTGGGTGCCGGCGGCGAAATCTACTGGCGCCCGCCGGGGATCGGCTACCGCGACGGCTCGATCTTCGAGCTGTTCGTGCGCGGCTTCGGCACGGTCTATGCGGACAACGGCGGGGCTACCGGCTTCGACACCATTCAGGGCTCCGTCGGCGCGCGCTGGAAGCCGTTCAAGACCGAGAACCTGGTGTTTGAAATCTCCTATCTCTTCCCGGTCGGCCAGTTCTCCCGCAACGATCTTCTGCTGCGCGCCGCCTATTCCAAGGCCGAAGGCACCGATCTTCGGGTCGACGTGGACAACTGGCGGGCGTGGCAGATTTACGCCGACTACAATTACTTCGTGAGCCTGCCGGAGACGGTGGCCACCTTCGAAGGGCGCTACGGCCAGGCTTTCCGGATGGACGCCCTCTCCGACCATCTGGTGCTGTGGCCCTACCTCGCCATCGGCGGCGGCTACGACACCGCCTATGCGACGCCGTTCGCCATGGGCATCGGGCCGGGCATCACCGCCCGCTACTGGTTCAACGAGGACGAATACACCGCGCCGCGCTCCTACCTCGACTTCACGCTCCAGTATCGCTGGAAGCTTGCGGGCGACGACCGGGCTCAGGGCATCTTCGCCGGCGCCTTCCTCTCCTACTGAGCCGGGGAGAGGCAACAAGCACGTGAGGGAACAAGGGCTTGCGCCACATCAAGGCGCAGGCCGGCCGTGGACGGCATCGTCGCGGCATGATCTGCCCCGATACCAATACCCTCCTCGCCCGCTACGGGCAGCCGGTGCCGCGCTACACCAGCTACCCCACCGCGCCGCATTTCTCCCCGGAGGTCGATGCCGCGACCTACGCCCGCTGGCTCCAGGAGCTGCGGCCCGACGGCACGGTCTCCGTCTATATCCATGTGCCGTTCTGCGCCGAGCTGTGCCTCTATTGCGGCTGCCAGACCGCGGTGGCGCGCAGCCGCACGCCGGTGAAGGCCTATGCCGACCGGCTCGTGGACGAGATCGGCCTCGTCGCCCGCCATCTTCCGGGGCGGATGAAGCTCAGCCACCTGCATTTCGGCGGCGGCACGCCCACCATGCTCGCGGACGAGGACTTCGCCGCGCTCATGCTGGCACTGCGCGATGTCTTCGCCTTCGCCGAAGATGCCGAGATCGCCATCGAGATCGACCCCCGGGTGATGGACGCCGACAAGGTGGCGGTGCTCGCCCGCGAGGGCTTCAACCGCGCCAGTCTCGGCGTGCAGGATTTCGACCCGACGGTGCAGGAGGCCATCGGCCGCCACCAGTCGCTGGAGGAGACGCAACAGGTTGCTGACGCGCTCCGCGCCGCGGGTATCGGCGCGCTGAACCTCGACCTGATGTATGGGCTGCCGCATCAGGATCAGGCGTCCGTGCGCCGCACGGTGGAGGCGGCGCTGGCGCTCGATCCCGATCGCATCGCCGTGTTCGGTTATGCCCATGTGCCGTGGATGAAGAAGCATCAGGCGCTGATCCCCGAGGCGGCCCTGCCTGGTCCTGCCGAACGCCTTGCGCAGGCGGAGATGGTCGCCGGAATCCTGGCGGAGCATGGCTATCAGGCGGTGGGGCTCGACCATTTCGCCAAGGTGGATGATCCGATGGCGCGGCGCGCCGTCGAGGGCTCGCTCAAGCGCAATTTCCAGGGCTACACGACGGACGACGCGCCGGTTCTTATCGGCTTCGGCGCCTCGGCCATCGGGGCGCTGCCCCAGGGCTATGTGCAGAATCTTCCCGCCACGCCTCAGTGGCACAGGGCGGTGGAGGCCGGGGTATTGCCCATCGCCCGGGGGATCGCCGTGAGCGACGAGGACCGGCTGCGGCGCCATGTCATCGAGCGGCTCATGTGCGACCTCGCGGTCGATCTCGACGCCGCGTGCCGGAGTTTCGGCTTCCCGCCGGAGACATTCGCGGACGAGTTCGAGGCGCTGGAGCCCCTGATCGCCGACGGGCTGGCGGTGCGGCGCGGCGCGGTCGTCGAAGTGCCGGAGGCGGCGCGGCCCTTCACCCGGGTGGTCTGCGCCGTGTTCGATGCCCGCCTCGTGGCGAGCCGGGCGGCGGCGCCGGA
>JAEWBL010000061.1 GCA_023391175.1 Pseudomonadota bacterium | reverse complement strand
GTGCTGAACCGTGCCGCGGGCTCAGCCCGCCCCCTCCCTGCAGCCCCCGGGGATCTGAAGATGTCTGAGGCGATCGACTATTCCATCTTCGTCGGCACGTCCGAGGACGGCCTGGCGCAGATGAGTCTCGCCATCGACGGCATCGACTGCGCCGCCTGCATCGGCGAGATCGAGAACGGGGTGAAGGCGCTGCCCGGCGTGGTGCGCGCCCGCCTCAACTACTCGACCCACCGCCTCACCGTCGCCTGGTCGGAAGGCACCTCGCCGGATCGCGTGGTGGGGCAGCTGGAAGCGCTCGGCTATCGCGCCCATCCCTTCGCCGGGCGGGCGGAGGAGAGCGAGGCGCGGCACGCCCGCTGGCTGCTGCGCTGCCTCGGCGTCGCCGGCTTCGCGGCCATGAACATCATGCTGCTGTCGGTCTCGGTGTGGTCGGGCAACGTCACCGACATCACCCCCGAGACGCGCGACTTCTTCCACTGGATTTCCGCGCTCATCGCGCTGCCGGCCGCAGCCTATGCCGGCCAGCCCTTCTTCCAGAGCGCGGTGCGGGCGATCCGCTCCGGCCGGCTGAACATGGACGTGCCGATCACGATCGGCGTCACGCTGGCGCTGGGCATGAGCGTGCTGGAAACGGCCATGAGCCAGCCGCACGCTTATTTCGACAGCGCCATCATGCTGCTGTTCTTCCTCCTCGCCGGCCGCTACCTCGACCATGAGGCGCGCAGGCGCACCCGCGCCACCGCCGGCAACATCGCGGCGCTCCGGGGCGAGATGGCTCATCGCCTGGGTGCCGACGGGGTGCCCGTGCTGGTGCCCGTGCAGGCGCTCCAGCCGGGCGACACCATCCTCGTCCATCCCGGCGAGCGGGTGGCGGCGGACGGCGTGGTCGCCTCCGGCCTCTCGGCGGTGGATGAAAGCCTCGTCACCGGCGAGACGCTGCCGCGCGCGCTGAAGGCCGGGGACCACGTCTATGCCGGCAGCCTGAACGGGGAGGGCGCGCTGCACCTTACCGTCACCGCCGGCGGCGAGAACACCCTGGTGGACGACGTGCAGCGCCTGCTCGACGGCGCGCTGGCGGAAAAGGGCGCCTATGTGCGCCTCGCCGACCGGGTGGCCCGGCTCTACGCGCCCATGGTGCACCTCACCGCCCTCGTCTCGGCCATCGGCTGGCTGCTGGCGGGCGCCGGGCTACACGATGCGGTGATGATCGCCGTGGCGGTCCTCATCATCACCTGCCCCTGCGCGCTGGCGCTCGCCGTGCCGGCGGTGCAGGTGACGGCGACCGGCCGGCTGTTCCGCGCCGGCCTCCTCATCAATGCCGGCGACATGCTGGAGCGCCTCGCCGCGGTGGACACGGTCGTCTTCGACAAGACCGGCACCCTGACCCTGCCCGAGCCGGCGCTGGCTCTGCCGCGCAGTGCCGATCCGGAACTGGTGGCGCTGGCCGGCCGGCTGGCCCTGTCGAGCCGCCATCCGCTGGCCGGCGTCATCGCCGCGCGAGCGAAGGGGCCGGCGCTGGAGCATGTCACCGAGGTGAGCGGTCAGGGCATCGAGGCGATCATCGACGGCCGTCGCGCCCGCCTGGGCAGCCTGTCTTTCTGCGAGGCCACGGCCCCCGCCGATCTGCCCGCCGATGCCTCCCTCATCGCCTTCCGCCACGGTGAGAGGGTTCTCGTCATGGGCGTCGCCCAGGCGCTGCGGCCGGATGCGCGCGAAGTGGTGGCCGAGCTGAAGGCGCGCGGCCTTGACGTGCGCATCCTCTCCGGTGATCGGCCGGCGGCGGTGGCGCCGGTGGCGGAAGCCCTCGGCATCGTCGCGGCGGAGGCCGGCCTCAAGCCCGCCGACAAGATCGCCGCGCTGGACGCCCTCAAGGCCCAGGGCCGCCGCGTGCTCATGGTCGGCGACGGCCTCAACGACGCGCCGGCCTTGGCGGCTGCCACCGTCTCCCTTTCGCCGGCGAGCGGCGCTGCCGTCACGCAGGCCCATGCGGATGCGGTGTTCCTCGGCCGCCGCCTGTGGCCGGTGCTGGCCGCGGTGGACGGTGCCCGTACAGCAGCACGGCTGATGCGGCAGAACCTTGCCATTGCGGTGGGCTACAACATCATCGCCGTGCCGCTGGCCATCGCCGGCTTCGTGACGCCGCTGGTGGCGGCGCTCGCCATGTCCGGCTCTTCCATCCTTGTGACCGTGAACGCCTTGCGCGCGGCCCGTCCCGGGCGCAAGGAAGAGGCGGTGGGGGACGACAGCGCAACGGGCGATGCCGACGCGCTCACGGAGGTGGCGGCGTGAACGTCCTCGTCTATCTCGTGCCCCTCGCGCTGCTGCTCGGCCTCGGCGGCCTGTTCGCCTTCCTCTGGAGCCTCAAGAGCGGGCAATATGACGACCTCGACGGCGCGGCCGTCCGGGTGTTGTCCGACGACGACCTGCCGGAGAGCGCAAGACCCTCGTCCACCGCCGCACCGGAAAGACGCCGGCCGTGAGGCGCGCCGCGCCCGCCCCTGAGCCTCGCGCGGGGATGCTGGTCTGCGTCTGCGATCCGCAGCTCGACGCCCCGGCCAATGACAACGGCCCGCGCGCCGTCTCCACCTTCGGCCTCGCGGTGGGCTTCGCCTTCGCCGTGCTGGCGCAGACGGTGGCGTCTGCGGCGCTCCCGCTGGCCGGCGCGCAACTGGCGCCGCGGCCGGAGCTCGTCACCTGGCCGTTCGCCGCTCTGCTGCTCGGTGCGGCGCTCGCCTCCTTCCCCGCCTCCTTCCTGCGCGATGCGTTCGGCCGGCGCACCGGTTTTGCGCTCGGCGCCTCGGTGGGCATTGCCGGCGGGGCGCTGCTGGTGGCCGCGCTGATCCAGCGGCAGTTCGCCTGGGCCTGCCTCGGCGCCCTGTGGCTCGGCATGGCGCAGGGCTTCTCCTTCTTCTACCGGCACGAGGCCGCCGCCGCGAGTGGCCGCCCCGCCGCCGCCACGGCCGGCGTGCTGGC
>JAEWBL010000007.1 GCA_023391175.1 Pseudomonadota bacterium | reverse complement strand
GGCGATGACGCCCTGCTGCAGCAGGGCGTTCACCGGTCCGGACACCTCGCCGAAATTGATGACATCGGTATTGGGAAAGAGATCGACGCTCACGTTTCTACCCTTCGGTGGGGCGGGCGAAGGGCGCCGCTTTACTTGACCAGATGCGGGTTCGGCGTGGCTTCGGTGAGCCGGGCGCCGCGGAAAGTCAGCGCCCGCGTGACCGCCTTGGCGATGACGAGGGCGCGGGCGTCGAGCCCGGTCCAGTCGGCGCCGCGGCCGCGGGGGTCGATCTCCAGCAGCTTCACCCCGGCAGGAACCTCGGTTCCGTCGCGCACCACGCCGCGCACCACGCCATCGAAGGGCGCGCGGATAGGCTCGCTGCCGAGGAAGCCGATGTGGAAATCCTTGTAGACGCGGGTGCCGATCTCGATGGCCGTGTGCCAGCGGCCGGGAACGCTCGAATGCACGAAGCGCTCGCTGGTCACGCCGCCGAGGTCGCGGGGCGTGTGATCCGGCTCGTCGGTGGGGCCATGCTGGATCACCTGCCCCTCCTTGCCCGGGCGCGTCTCGATGGCGAGATCGCAATTGGTGCCGCCGCCGAAGCCCGGCCCGAGGCCGATGGTGAGGCGAGCCAGCCGGCGCAGGTCCGGCGTCACCTGATACTTGTTCATGCGGGCATCGACGAGAAGCTCGATGGGGCCGAGGACGATGAGATCGAGCAGGCCGAGGGGCGTCACCAGCACGTCGCCGCGCGCGAGGCCCTTGCGGACATCGACCCCCGTATCGGCCCGCACGGCGCGCACGCCGTCCACCCGCACATCGTCCTCATAGAGCGCGTCATGGAAGGCCATCTTGCGCCGGATCACGGGCGGGGCCGGATCATGCGACAGCACGACGCCATAGCCGCTGCGATGCAGCTCGACCGCGACAGCGGACGCAATCTCGTTGGTGCCGAGTATGGTCGCAAAGCCGTTGCGCGCCGCACCGCGTCCCTGCTGTAGCAAATCGCTCATAACGGTTCTCGTTTTCCCGGGGCGACAAGGCGTAAGCAAGAGACAGGCCGTTTGGAACGCCTGCAGGAAGAGGGCGACGGACAGGCCTTGCAACCCTCCCTTGCGGGCGGGCTCGGCTCGCCGCCCTTGGTGCTGTCAGTTTTGCGACAGGCGAGGTCCGCATCCGCCCCCGCAGGCCGGGATCGCAAGTGATGCCGCCCAAGTGGTGCCAGCCTTGCATGGCGGCGTCGCACATCGAAGGAGACAGCGCGATGGCCATGGCCGCAGATGAAATCGAGCGCCTCGTGAAGGAGGCCCTTCCAGACAGCCAGGTGGTGATCATCGATCTCGCCGGCGACGGTGACCACTATGCCGCCCGCATCACCTCGGAGGCCTTCAAGGGCAAGAGCCGGGTGCAGCAGCACCAGATGGTCTATGCCGCGCTCGGCGAGCACGTGGGCGGTACGCTCCACGCTTTGAAGCTGGAGACGCTCATTCCCAAATGAGATCGTCCGCAGCGCGCTGCGCCGGGCTCGGATCAATTGCAGTTTCAGTTTTCATCCGCACCGTTTCAATCAGGAGATTGTCATGGCCACCACTGCCGAACGTATCGAAGACATTATCGCTTCCAGCGATGTGGTCCTGTTCATGAAGGGCATTCCCGCCGCGCCCCAGTGCGGCTTTTCGGCCGCCGTCGTGCAGGTGCTCGCCGGCGTCGGCGTGCCCTATCGCGCCGTGGACGTGCTGCAGGACCCGATGGTGCGCGAGGGCATCAAGGCCTTCTCCAACTGGCCGACCATTCCCCAGCTCTACATCAAGGGCGAGTTCGTCGGCGGCTGCGACATCGTCCGCGAGATGTTTCAGGCCGGCGAGTTGACCCAGCTCCTCGCCGACAAGGGCGTCGCCGTCACCGCCTGACGGGCGAACCGACAAAAAAAGGGCCCGGACGCGAGAGCATCCGGGCCCTTCTGCTGCACTATGGAAAAACATCGAAAACACGACGGGCCGGATGAACCGATCGGCCCTCAAGTATTCCGCAAACACAAACGCGCTATACGTCCGGCTCGTCTCACGCCGCCTTGGTGGTCGCCTCGACCTTGAAGGCGTCCACATCGGCCCGGGTCAGCCGAAACACACCGCGACCGCCAGCCAGGGCCTGATAGGTGAGCGGAACACGGTAGGACAGGAAGTCGAACCACTCCTGCGGGTTGAGACCCTGGGGACGCTCGCTGATCTCGGCGATGGTTCCGTTGGCCGCAAAGCGGGCGTGAACGATGACTGCTTCGTCGCTCATTTCATCTCTCCTCTCAACGTTCTTCACTGGCGCGGGCCGGGAGCGAAACCTAGGTTTCACGCCAGCCACGCACGACGACTTGATTACCCGGCACGCTTTTTGTTGAACTTCCGGCAGCGTGCCACCGGAAGCCTTGTCTCAAGTCGCGACAGGAAGGCTCCGCCCTTCCCGCCGCCGAAAGTCCGGGCGCTCCCGCGGGAGCGCCGCCGCACTCAGAAGCCCGAGAACTCGCCGAGCAGCTCGATGGTCACGTTCTCGGTGCCGAGCACGGTCACGTGCTTGGCGAGGCGAGACTTGGAGCCGACGCCGACGATCGCGTCGAGGCTCTCGTTCTCCTCCTTGGTGGTCTTGGAGAGACCCTTGCGGCCTTCCTGCACGAACACGTGGGACGCGCTGCCATCCTTGTCGCTCTTCTGACGGTCGGCGAGCCCCGGCTCGACGGTGATGAGCGCCTCGAGGAGGTTCGTGCCTTCCGCGACTTCAATGGTCTTGCCCATGGGGAGGACCTTCAACGTAACCGTGGACATCAACTGCTCCTGTCGTTTCGTCTTCGTGTTTGGGGTGCGATCTTGTTGCGCTTCAGTAGATGGCGGCGCCCGCCCCTACGTTGACCGAGGCATCCTTCATCGTTGCCACGATGAACTCGATCTCCTCCTCGCTCAGGTGAGTGTGGAACGGCAGCGCCACGGCGCGGTCGGCCACCTTCTCCGTCACGAGGAAGTCGCCCCGGCGATAGCCGAGGTCGAAATAGTGCCGCTGCACATGCAGCGGCGTGCTGTAGCCGGCGGATTCAACTTTCTCCACCTTCAGATCCTCGACGATGGAATCGCGGCTCGACTTGGAGAAACGGGTGCCGAGATGGACCACGTAGAGGAACCAGTTCACCTCCGTCCCGTCCGGCCCGATGAAGGGGTCCTTGATGCCCTCGAAGGACTGGACGTACTTCTGGTAGAGGTGCTCCACCGTGCGCCGCTGCTCGAGGATTTCCTCGAGCCGGTGCAGCTGGGTGAGGCCCAGCGCGGCGGTGATGTCGCTCATGGCGCCCTGGAAGGGCGCGCTCATGCTGACGACGACGGAGGACCGCTCCTCCAGCTTGTGGGAGCGGAAGCGCCGCAGCGCCACGGCGACGTCGATGTCATCCGTCACCACCATGCCGCCCTCGCCGCACACGATGGGGAAGGGCTGTGAGAAATCGAACACGGATGTGTCGCCGAACGTCCCCACCAGCGCACCCTTGTAGCGCGAGCCGATGGCCTCGGTGGAATCCTCGATCAGCGCCAGATTGTGCTTGCGGGCCAGGTCCTGGAAATCGGTCCAGGGCGCGGGATGGCCGTTGGTGTTGCCGGCGACGATGGCTTTCGTCTTGTCGGTGATCTTGGCCTCGGCCTTGGCCGGCACAAGGGTTCCCGCCCAATAGTCGATATCTGCGAACACCGGGCGCGCGCCGGACAGGCTGATGGCGTGGACCGTCTCGCGGAAGGAATAGGGCGAGGCGATCACCTCGTCCCCCGGCCCGATGCCGTATGCCTTCAGCGTATAGAGCAGGCCGAGGGTGCCGCTCGGCACCGCGACGGCATATTTGCGGCCGAGATAGGCTGCGAACTCCGCCTCGAACTGCTCCGCCAGAGGACCGCTGGAGAGGCGGGGCGCCTGCATGGCCTCGGCCACCGCCTGCAGCTCGATGACGGTGATGTCGGGATCCGACAGGAGGATGGTGGTGGCCTCGCCGCCCTCGCCTTCCCCCAGGTCGAAATCGTCCAGGAAATCGGCGTCGCTCATCACGCGCTCCGCCGTGCGAGGATCACGCCGGTGGCGGCACCGGGATCGGAGGTGACATGGGCGCAGTGATCCGCGGCATCAAGCAGATGGACGTCGTATTTGGGATAGGTCCGGAACGGCGCCTCGGTGACGTCGGAGGCATCGCACTGGGTCCAGGAGAGGGCCGGAAAGCGCTTGCGCAGCTCGGCGAAGACCGGGCCAGCCAAGTCTTCGGCGGTGAGCACCTTCTCGATCTCGGCGAGGTCGCTGTCGCTCAGGGCCATAACCTTACTCTCCCGTACCGGAATGAGACACGACCGGCGGCTTTGTCGCGGTCCGTCCCATGCCATGCAGGATCATTGCCAGTTTGGATCACTGCCAAAATCGACGTTCGGTGTCGTCGTTCAGAAGCTCCAGCAATTCCTTCAGACGCTCGTGAATACTGTCCAGCTCCCAGAGGCGCTTGCCGTGGTTCTTGCGGAACAGCTGCCAGGCGGCCTGCTCCGGATCGAAGATCATCAGGGCGATGTCGACGACCCCGCCCTCGGGATCGATGTTGCGCGAGCAGCACGCGCTCTCGATCCGGTAGCCACCTTCGGTGGCCACGACCCGCGGCGTGACATAGCGATAGCGCTTGCGCGCCCTTATGGCGCGCTCGATGCGCTTCCTGTCGAGATCGTTCGGATGAGCGGGCAGCCTCATCGTCCTATCTCTCACGGCTGTGTGGCGCGCGCGGCCGGCGCCGCGCGGCGGAGGATCAGAGCGGCTGGATCTCTTCTTCGAGGCAGCCCACCACCAGGCGCTCGTTGAACTCGATCAGGTAGATCGGGGTGTTCGTGTCCGTATGCTGGCCCACCTGCACGATCTCGCCGACGGTGCCGACGCCGACGAGCAGCCCCTCCTCCGGCATGTCGGGATAGGACCCGTCATTGTAGAGATCGATCAGGGTCTTCACCTTCATGCCCCAATCATACTTGGGCAGGCGCGGTTCGAGCATCATGGCGGTCAAACTCCGGGGGCGGGGGGCAGGGGAATGTCCTGTTCTTCGCGCGGAATGGCGCTTTCCAGTTCCTTGCGCTTCATGCCGACGCGGTTGCCGCTCTCGGTGAACTCGACGCCATAGATGTAGAACTGCTGCAGGAAGGTACCGATGGAAACCACGTAGCCGATCTCGCCCTTCTTCGCGAGAATCTCGCCGATCTCCTTGCCGGCATAGGTTCCGTCGTTGCGGATGACCCGCTTCGCCTTCACCTTCTCGCCGAAATTGAAGTAAGGCGGCTCGGAAATCTCCACCACGTCGCTGTCACGGACGATGTTGCTCATAGCGGCATCTCCCTCAAGAGCTGCCCGCCCGCCTCGATGCGGGAGCGGGCGACCTCGCGCACGAACTCGTCGTCATCTTCCAGGAACCGGGCGAGCTGGGACGGCGCCACCCGGCCGGCCACCTCGTAGCGCACCCGCCAGTCCGCATCGGCGGCAAGCGCCGGCAGGAGGTCGGCGGCGAGGCGTTGCGCCACTTCCAGGCGGACGGCGGCGCTGCGGTCGCCCGCCATGCACATCAGCCATTCGGCCGGCAGCCGCTGGGCCACCACCCTGCGCACC
>JAEWBL010000625.1 GCA_023391175.1 Pseudomonadota bacterium | reverse complement strand
GTTCTACCAGGGCATCCGCCCGGCGGTGAACGTCGGCCTCTCGGTGTCGCGCGTGGGCTCCTCGGCCCAGATCAAGGCGATGAAGCAGGTGGCGGGCAAGATCAAGGGCGAGCTCGCCCAGTATCGTGAGCTGGCGGCCTTCGCCCAGTTCGGCTCGGACCTCGACGCCTCCACCCAGAAGCTGCTCAACCGCGGCGCCCGCCTGACCGAGCTGCTGAAGCAGAGCCAGTTCGCGCCGCTGAAGGTCGAGGAGCAGGTGGCGGTGATCTATGCCGGCACCAACGGCTATCTCGACCCGCTGCCGGTCTCCAAGGTGCGCGAGTTCGAGCAGGGTCTGCTCCTGGCGCTGCGTTCGCAGCATCCGGAGATCCTGGATGCCATCCGCACGTCCAAGGAACTGTCCAAGGACACCGCCGAGAAGCTGACGAAGGCGATCGACGCCTTTGCCAAGAGCTTTGCCTGAACGGCGCCTGTTCCTCGAACCTGACGGACGGGCACGATGGCGAGCCTGAAAGACCTACGAAACCGCATCGCCTCGGTGAAGGCGACGCAGAAGATCACCAAGGCGATGCAGATGGTCGCCGCGGCGAAGCTGCGTCGTGCCCAGATGGCGGCGGAAGCGGCCCGTCCCTATGCCGAGCGCATGGAGACGGTGCTGGGCAATCTCGCCGCCGGCATCATCGGCGGCGGGCAGGCGCCCGTCCTCATCGCCGGCACCGGCTCCGACCAGAAGCAGCTGCTCTTGGTCGCGACCGGCGAGCGCGGCCTGTGCGGCGCCTTCAACACCTCCATCGTCCGCCTCGCCCGTGAGCGGGCGCAGCAGCTCCTCGGCGAAGGCAAGGACGTCAAGTTCTTCTGCATCGGCCGCAAGGGCTATGACCAACTGCGCCGGGTCTATCCCGACCGCATCATCGAGCTGGTGGATCTGCGCTCCGTCCGCACGCTGAGCTTCAAGGATGCCGACGCCATCGCGTCGAAGATCCTGTCCCTGCTCGACCACGGCGCGTTCGACGTCTGCACGCTCTTCTACGCCCAGTTCAAGAGCGTGATCTCGCAGGTGCCGACCGCCCAGCAGATCATCCCCGCCACCTTCGAGGCGCGGGACGCGGATGCGGCCGGTCCAGTCTATGAATACGAGCCGGCCGAGGAGGACATCCTCGCCGACCTGCTGCCCCGCAACATCGCGGTGCAGATCTTCCGCGCCCTCCTGGAGAACCAGGCGTCGTTCTACGGCTCGCAGATGAGCGCCATGGACAACGCGACGCGGAATGCGGGCGACATGATCAAGAAGCAGACGCTGATCTACAACCGGACGCGTCAGGCCATGATCACGAAGGAACTCATCGAAATCATCTCCGGCGCCGAAGCGCTCTGACCACGGCCTGGACGAGGACAAAGGACGACGAACATGGCGAACCCCACCGGACGCATCACCCAGGTCATCGGCGCCGTTGTCGACGTGCAGTTCGACAGCCACCTGCCGGAAATCCTCAACGCGCTCGAGACCACCAACCACGGCAACCGCCTGGTGCTCGAGGTGGCCCAGCATCTCGGCGAGAACACCGTCCGCGCCATCGCGATGGACGCGACCGAGGGCCTCGTGCGCGGCCAGTCCGTGACCGACACCGGCGCCCCGATCCTGGTCCCCGTGGGTGACGCCACCCTCGGCCGCATCATGAACGTGATCGGCGAGGCGGTGGACGAGCTCGGCCCGGTGGTCGGCGAGACCAAGCGCGCCATCCACCAGCCCGCCCCGTCCTACGCGGACCAGTCCACGGAAGCGGAAATCCTCGTCACCGGCATCAAGGTGGTGGACCTGCTCGCGCCCTACTCCAAGGGCGGCAAGATCGGCCTGTTCGGCGGCGCCGGCGTGGGCAAGACCGTGCTCATCATGGAGCTCATCAACAACATCGCGAAGGCGCACGGCGGCTATTCCGTGTTCGCCGGCGTGGGTGAGCGCACCCGCGAGGGCAACGACCTCTATCACGAGATGATCGAGTCCAAGGTGAACGTGGATCCCCACGAGCACAACGGCTCGGCCGCCGGCTCCAAGTGCGCCCTCGTGTACGGCCAGATGAACGAGCCTCCGGGCGCCCGCGCCCGCGTCGCGCTCACCGGCCTCACCGTCGCCGAGCACTTCCGCGACCAGGGCCAGGACGTGCTGTTCTTCGTGGACAACATCTTCCGCTTCACCCAGGCCGGCTCGGAAGTGTCGGCTCTGCTCGGCCGCATTCCCTCGGCGGTGGGCTACCAGCCGACGCTGGCCACCGACATGGGCGCGCTGCAGGAGCGCATCACCACCACCACCAAGGGCTCGATCACCTCGGTGCAGGCCATCTACGTGCCGGCCGACGACCTGACCGACCCGGCGCCCGCCGCCTCCTTCGCCCATCTCGACGCGACGACCGTTCTTTCGCGCTCCATCGCCGAGAAGGGCATCTACCCGGCGGTGGACCCGCTGGACTCCACCTCGCGCATCCTCTCCCCGCTGGTCATCGGCGAGGAGCACTACAA
>JAEWBL010000624.1 GCA_023391175.1 Pseudomonadota bacterium | reverse complement strand
GGTGGAGGCCTTCCGCGAGGTGTTCGACATCCCGCCCGAGGATCTCGATGCGGTGGCGCGCCTCTACAATCTCGCCAAGCAGGACACCGCCGGCTTCGAGGCCTATGCCCGCCAGGTCGCCGACCTGTTCGCCGATGCGCCGGACACGCGGGAAGACCTCATGGACGCCCTGTTCCACGTGGCCAAGGCGGATCACGCGCTGCACGAGAAGGAACTCGTCTTCCTCGCCGAGGTCGGCCGCATCCTCGGCTTCGAGGGGCCGGCCTATGAGCGCATCGAGGCCCGCCATGTGCGCCGGCCGGGCGATCCCTATGCCGTGCTCGATCTCGACCCCGGTGCCAGCGACGACGAGGTGAAGGCCCACTGGCGCGCGCTGGTCTCCACCCACCATCCCGACCGGCTTGCCGGCCGCGGCCTGCCGCCCGCGGCCATCAAGCTCGCCAACGACCGGGTGGCAGCGCTGAACGCCGCATACTCCGCCATCGCTCGGCAGAGGGGGCTGTGATGGACGCGCCCGCCCTGTCCGCCCCCGATTCGGGGCTGGTCGACACTCTCGTCCCCTCCCCCAATTTCGGTGTGCGCAAGGCCGCCGTGGATATGCTGGTGCTGCACTACACCGGCATGGAGAGCGCCGACGCCGCCATCGAGCTGCTGCGCACGCCGGCGGCCGAGGTCTCCTGCCATTACGTGGTGCGCGAGGACGGCAGCATCGTGCAGATGGTGGCGGAAGGCGCGCGGGCGTGGCACGCGGGGCTGTCGTCGTGGGAAGGCATCACCGACACCAATTCCCGCTCCATCGGCATCGAGATCGTCAACGGCGGCCACGATTTCGGCCTGCCGCCTTTTCCCGATGCGCAGATCGCGCGGGTGATCGCTTTGTCGCAGGACATCATCACCCGCCATGGCATCCGAGCCGACCGGGTGCTCGCCCATTCCGACATAGCCCCGGCGCGCAAGCGCGATCCCGGCGAGCGGTTTCCGTGGCCGACACTGCATGAGGCGGGGGTCGGGCATCTGGTGCCGGAAGCCCACCTCACCGGGGGGCGGTTCTTCATGCCGGGCGATCAGGGGGAGCCGGTGGCGGCGCTGAAGGCCATGCTGGGCTGGTACGGCTATGGCATCGCCCTCGACGACGCCTATGACGCCGCGACGGCCGAGGTGGTGGCCGCCTTCCAGCGCCATTTCCGCCCCTCGCAGGTGGACGGGGTGGCGGATGCCTCCACCCTGCTCACCTTGCGCAATCTGATCGCGACCCGGCCGGAGCGTTCGATCCCGGTGGCCTGAGGCGACGCAGGATCTCGCTTCGCTCAAGCGACGCGCGGACACGCCGCGCCCGCTCCTCAGGCGATGCCGGTGAGCAGCAGGTCGTGGATGTGCAGCACGCCCACGGGCGCCCTGTCCTCCACCACCAGCAGCGCGGTGATCTTGCGCGCGTTCAGGATGTTGAGCGCCTCGGAGGCAAGCTGGTCCGGCCGCACGGTCTTGGGCCCGGGGGTCATGATCTCGTCCACCGTGCGGGCGGCGAGATCGTTGGCCATGTGGCGGCGCAGGTCACCGTCGGTGACGATGCCGGCAAGCGCGCCGTCCGGAGCCACCACGCCGACGCAGCCGAGGCCCTTGGCGCTCATCTCCACCAGCGCCGCGCCCATCTGCGTGCCGCTCCTGACCAGCGGCACGGCCTCGCCCGCGCGCATCACGTCGCGCACGAACTTCAGGCTGGCGCCGAGCTTGCCGCCGGGATGGAGCTGGCGGAAGTCGAGCGCGGTGAAGCCGCGGCTCTGCAGCAGCGCCACCGCCAGCGCGTCACCCAGCGCCAGCTGCATGAGGGTGGAGGTGGTGGGGGCGAGCCCGTGCGGGCAGGCCTCCTGCGCCACCGGCAGGGTCAGCACCACGCTCGCCGACGAGGCAAGCGCGCTGGTGGCGTTGGAGGTGAAGGCGATCAGCGGCACGTCGAAGCGGCGCGAATACTCCACGAGGTCGCGCAGTTCCACCGTCTCGCCGGACCACGACAGAGCGACGATCACGTCGTCGGTGGTGATCATCCCGAGGTCGCCGTGGCTCGCCTCGGCGGGATGGACATAGTGGGCCGGCGTGCCGGTGGAGGCGAGCGTCGCGGCGATCTTGCGCGCAACATGCCCGCTCTTGCCCATGCCGGTGATGATGACCCGGCCGTGGGAATTCTGGATGGTCGCCACCGCCACGTCGAAGGCGGCACCGAGCGGCCCGGCCATGGCCTTGGCAAGGGCTTCGAGCCCGGCCCGTTCCGCATCGAGGGTCGCCAGCGCCGAAACCACGGACGCGGGATGGACATGGGGGACGGACATCTCGCCAGATCCTTCGGGATCGCCGTCGGCGGGAGCCTTGTTCACCGGAGAACGCATCATCGGCGATGATTAGCACCGTTCCGCGCCGAAGGGGAGCGGCCGGGCGGCGACGGTATCAGGTTCGCGGAAGGGCAGCCTCAGCCTTCGTATTTTTCCAGAAAGGCTTCGATCGGGAGGTTGCGGAAATCCGGCAGGGCGGCGCGCAGCTGTTCGTGGGTCCAGTCCCACCAGCCAAGCGCCTGGAGGCGGGCGGCGATGTCCTCGGGGAAGCGCCACTTCACGAGGCGCGCGGGCACGCCGGCGACGATGGCATAGGGCGGCACATCCTTCGACACCACGGCCCCCGCCGCCACCACCGCCCCGGTGCCGATGCTGCGGCCGGCCAGCACCACCGCGCCGTGGCCGATCCACACGTCATGGCCCATGGTGAGCCTTTGGTCGCGCCGCCACTGGAAGAAATCCACTTCGTCCTCCTCGCCGGGGAAATAGGTGGAGGCGCGATAGAGGAAATGGGATTGGGAGGCCCGCCAGGTGGGGTGATTGCCCGGGTTGAGGCGGGTCATCGCAGCGATGGAGCAGAACTTGCCGATATGCGCATAGGCGATGTCGGAATCGTTCACCACGTAGGAATAGTCGCCCATCTCCACTTCGAGCAGCTTGGTGCGCGGACCGACCTCCGTATAGCGGCCGAGAGTGGAGGCGCGGACCTGCGCCGTGGGATCGATGAGCGGCATCTCGCCAAGCTGTTTCACTGGGCGGCTCCCAGCGCAAACCGCTGCACCAGACGGAACTGGGTCGCCCCCGGCTCCTGCACATAGAGCGCCATGTCGGTGACGGTTGCCGGGACGTCCGCGCCGCTGGCGGCGTAGGCGGCGGTGAGCGCGTTCAGCGCCTGAACCCGCTCCGGCTCCGGCAGCGGACCGGTCAGCGTCATGTGGAAGCGGAATTCGTCGAGGATGTAAGGATAGCCATAGGCCTCCAGATAGCCGAGCTGGCGGGCCGAGAGCCGGTCGGGCTTGCGCCGCGCGATCTCGGAGGCCGAGAGGGGCGCGCGCAGGCCGTCCAGTTCCAGCACGGCCGAGCGGGCCAGGTCTTCGAGCTTGGGCGCCGCGACGGCCGGCACCAGCGCCACGAACGGCCCGATGGCCCGCACCTCCAGCGGCGGCATCTCGAAGGCATGATGGCCGGCGGCACAACGGGCCATGAGCCGCGCCAGATCGTCCTCGCTCATGCCGTCGGCGAGGCGGAAGGGCGCCTTCAGCGTGCCGTGAAAACCGTAGCGGCGGGGTTCGGCCGTCGCCTGCTGCCAGGCGGCGGCATCGAAGCCGGCGATGTCGGGAGCGGCCGGCGCCGCGCCCGTCTCCGCGTCATAGCCGAGCACCGCCGAGCCGAATCGCCAGAGGACGCTATCGGCGGGCGGGGCGAGGTAGATGGCGTAGCGGCGCTGGGCGGTCACGGGCGGACTCCTGAGGATCAGCGCAGGAAGGGATTGTGCGCCTTCTCGTCTCCGATGCTCGTGACAGGACCATGACCGGGCAGGCAGACCATGGTGTCGCCGAGCGGCAGCAGCTTTTCCTTGATGCCCTTGATGAGGAGGTCGGGGTCGCCATAGGGGAAGTCCGTCCGCCCGACCGAGCCGCGGAACAGGGTATCGCCGACGATGGCGAGGCCAACCGGCCGATGCACGAACACCACGTGCCCCGGCGTGTGACCCGGCACGTGCAGCACGTCGAGCGAGACATCCCCCACGCTCACCGTGTCGCCCTCGTTCAGATAGAGGTCGGGCGTGACCGAGCGGGCGCCATCGATGCCGTACTTCTGGGCCATGCGCGGGATGTCGTCGATGATGAACTGGTCCGCCGCGCCCGGGCCTTCCACCTTCACGCCGAGGCTTTCGGCCAGTTCGGCGGCGCCGGCGGCGTGGTCCACATGCCCGTGGGTGAGCAGGATCTTCTCGATGGTCGCGCCCGTCTCGGCGATGGCGGCGCGGATTCGATCGAGGTCACCGCCCGGGTCGATCACCGCGCCCTTCATGGTCTTGGTGCACCACAGGATGGAGCAGTTCTGCTCGAACGGCGTCACCGGCACGACGGCAATCTGGATGGGCTGCATGAAAGGTCCGTTCTGTCGTGTCATCCGCCGGTCACTGGGAGATGGCGCGGGCCATCTCCACGAGCCGGCGCACCATGTGCGAGGAGGGATCGGCGAGGGCGTCCACCACGGTGAAATGGTTCGCGCCCGGCACGTCGAAGGCCTGTGCGGCAATGCCCTTGGCGCGCCAGTTGGCGGCAAGGTCATGGGCCTGCCGCAGGAATTCCGCGCTCTCCGCGCCGCCGACGAAGGCATCGAAGCTGCGTCCCGCCGGCACCGGCCAGAAGGCGGGAGACAGGCGCTGCGC
>JAEWBL010000596.1 GCA_023391175.1 Pseudomonadota bacterium | reverse complement strand
CGGTCTGGGCGATGCCGATGATGGGCTTGCCGGACTGCAATTCCTCGCGGGTGAGGCCGAAATTGAGGTAGCGCTCCAGATAGAGCGCGGTCATGCCGGGATTGTCCGGATTGTCGAACCACAGCTGCGACCGGAGCTTCAGGCCGTGCTTCTCGGGCTGGTCGCCCTTGCGCTCGATCGTTCCGTTTTTCCCCTGGTCGGCAGGACCGGACATGGCTTTCTCCGCTGTTCCAGCGTTCGGGTGCGCTGGATTTTAATCGATTTGATCGGCGGGATTTATGCGCCCGGCCGGCGCGGAAATCAATCCGGGAATGCCGGGCGCGCAGTGTGCAATGCACCCTGGGGAGCCGGCCTATGCCTATGGTGCTCTTGCCTCGCGGCGCGAACCGTTTATCGGAGGAACGCTATCGAGGAGAGGTCATGAGCGAGATGCCCGCCGCCGTCGACACACGCCCCGTCGCCGCGCCCTTCGCGCGGCTTGCCGGGGTCGAGGTGACGCGCGGCGCGCGCACGGTCTTCTCCAATCTGAACCTCGCGCTTACCGAGCGGCGCATCGGCCTCATCGGGGACAACGGCTCAGGCAAGTCCACCTTGCTGCGGCTGCTCAACGGGCTGATCCTGCCGGATGCCGGCACGGTGACGGTGGAGGGACTCGACACCCGCCGCGATCGCCGCAAGCTGCCGGCGACGGTGGGCTTCGTGTTCCAGAACGTGGACCACCAGATCATCTTCCCCTCGGTCCGGGAGGAGATCGCCTTCGGCCCCATCCAGCAGGGCACCCCCAAGGCCGAGGCCAATGCCGCCGCCGACCGCCTCCTTGCCCGCCACGGCTGCGCCGGCTGGGGCGAGCGGGCGGTGTCGGACCTCTCCGAGGGGCAGAAGCAACTCGTCTGCATCCTCTCGGCGCTGGCCGCCGGCCCCTCGGTGCTGCTGCTGGACGAGCCCTTTTCCAGCCTCGACCTCACCACCCGCCTCACCCTCGCCGCGCGCCTCGGCGCCCTCGACGTGACCCTGGTCATGGCGAGCCACGACGTGGACCTGTTCGCGGGTTTCGATCGCGTCATCTGGCTGAAGGGCGGGGAAGTGGCGGCGGATGGCGCACCGGCCGACGTGATCCCGCTCTACGAGGCCGATGCACGGGCCCGCGCCGAGATCGCTGTGGCGCGACAGGCCGGGAGGGCGCTGCCGTGATCGCCGGCTATCTCTCCGGCCGCAGCCTGCTGCATCGCCTGCCCGCCGGGGTGAAGCTCATCGCGCTCGCGGTGCTCTCCGTGCTGATCGTGCCGCTGGACAGCCCGGTGCTGCTCGCCATGGCGCTCGCCGCCGTGCTCATCGTCTTTTCCAGCTTCGGCCGGCCGGGGTTGCGGCGGCTTGCCCAGTGGCGGAGCCTCCTGCCGCTGCTCGTCATCATCTTCGCGCTGCAGGTCTGGGCGGCGTCCGTCGAGGTGGCGGTGGCGAGTGTGCTGCGCATCGCGGTGATGGTGCTGCTCGCCGATCTCGTCACCCTCTCCACCCGCATGCAGGACATGATGGACGCGCTCGCCTTGCCCATGCGTCCGCTGAGGCGCTTCGGGCTCGATCCAGAGCGCCTCGCGCTGGCGGTGGCCCTGGTGCTGCGCTTCGTTCCGGTGCTGCTCGACACCTGGCGAGGCCGCGAGGAGGCCTGGCGGGCGCGCAGCCCGCGCCGGCCGGGACTGGCCCTCATCGGTGCGTTCTTTTCCGGCGCGCTCGTCATGTCCGATCAGGTGGCGGAAGCCCTCGACGCCCGCGGCTTCGGCGCGCCACGCCGGCCCCGGCCGGTGCGCAAGCCCAGATTCTAAAAGGGGACAGACCCATGGACACCCAGATCTTCGAGACGCGCACGCTGGTGCGCATCGCCCTCGTCGCCGCGCTCATTGCCGCGCTCGGCTTCGTGCCGCCCATCTATTTGCCCATCGCGGCCGGCGTGCCCATCACCGCCCAGAGCCTCGGGGTGATGCTGGCCGGCCTGCTGCTCGGCGCCCGCGCCGGAGCGGCGGCGGTGGGGTTGTTCGTCTTCGTGGTGCTGCTCGGCGCGCCGCTGCTCTCCGGCGGGCGCGGCGGTCTCGGGGTGCTGGCAAGCCCGACGGCAGGCTTCCTCATCGGTTATGTCGCGGGTGGCTTCGCCACCGGCCTCGTCGCCGAGCGCCTCGCCGCCCGCAACCTGCCGGCTTTGGCGACGGCGCTCATCGCCGCCATCGTCGGCGGCATCCTCACCGTCTATGCGTTCGGCATCCCGGGGGTAGCGGTGATGGCCAATATCAGCCCCCTGAAGGCGCTCATCGGCGCGTCCGTCTTCGTGCCGGGCGACCTCATCAAGGCGGTGGGCGCGGCCGTGCTCGCCACCACGGTCCTGCGCAACTGGTCGATCGCGGCGCCGCACCGGCCGTGAGCATCACGCGCCACCTCGCCCGTCACGCTCTGGAGCGGCCGGAGGCGCCGGCCCTCACCTGCGCCGGCGAGACCCTGACCTACGCGGCGCTCGATACGCTGGTGGCGCGCTGCGCGACGCGGTTTGCGGCGGCCCCGGCCGGCGGCATCGGGCTCGATCTGCCCAACGGGGCGGCCCTTGCCATCCTGTTCCTCGCCGCCGCCCGCGCGGGGCGGGAGGCGCAGATCCTCGATCCCGGCTGGCCGGAGGCCCAGCGCCTTGAGGTGCTGGAGCGGGTCCGGCCCGGCCTGATCGTGAGCGCCAAGGCGGGCGACATCCGCCTCGCGCCGGGGCAGGGGGCGGCGGGGCTCGCCGAGGCGATCGGCGCGGGGTCGGCGGGGGCGATCACCGAGCCCGATCCCGATCTGCCCTTCTATGTAGGCTTCACCTCCGGCTCCACCGGCCTGCCCAAGGGCTATCGCCGCGCGCATCATTCGTGGACCGCGAGCTTCGATGCGGACACGGCGGAATTCGGCATCGGCGCCGCCGACGTGCTCCTCGCCCCCGGCGCGCTCACCCATTCCCTCTTCCTCTACGCGCTGGCGCGGGGCATCGATGCCGGGGCGCATGTGCTGCTCGCCCCTCACTTCCGCCCCCGCATCGCCGCCGAGCTGGCGCGCGCCCATGGCGCCACCGTGCTCTATGGCGTGCCGACGCAGATCGCGCTTCTGCTGGACCATCTCGCAGCCGAAGGCGAGACCCTGCCGGGGCTGCGGCTCGTGCTCTGCTCGGGTGCCAAATGGCCGCCGGGGCGGCGGCAGATGCTGGCGCACCTGATGCCCAATGCCGCCTTTGCGGAATTCTACGGTGCCTCCGAACTCTCCTTCGTCACCGTGGCGAAGGAGGCGGAAAACGTGCCGCCCGGCTCGGTGG
>JAEWBL010000576.1 GCA_023391175.1 Pseudomonadota bacterium | reverse complement strand
CCGCCGGATGTTTTCCGCGATCTGCGCGGAAGCGCTGGCGGGGATGGCGATGGAGGCGAGGTGCGGCGTCACCAGCACATTGTCCATGCCCCAGAGCGGGCTTTCCGGCGGCAGCGGCTCCACCTCGAACACGTCGAGCGTGGCCTCCGCAATGGCGCCGGAGCGCAGCGCCGCGATCAATGCCGCCTCATCCACCACCGGCCCGCGGGCGACGTTGATGAACTTCGCCCCCTTCGGCAGCAGGGCGAGGCGCCCGGCGTCGAGGAGGTGGCGCGTCTCGCCGGTCAGCGGCAGCATGACGGCGAGGATGTCCGCCTCGGCGAGGAAGCCCGGCAGCGCACCGGCCCCATGGCAGGTCTTGACGCCTTCGAGCTGCTTCGGCGAGCGGGACCAGCCCCGCACGTCGAAGCCGTGCCGCACCAACTCCAACGCGGCCGTGGAGCCGAGTTCGCCGAGGCCCAGCACGCCAACACGGATCTCCCCCGCCGTGCGCGGATGCACATAGTGCCAGCGCCCTTCCCGCTGCGCCCGCTCGAAGGTCGGGATCTCGCGGGCATGGCGCAGCACGCAGAACAGGACGAAGGACGCCATCATCTGCGACATGTTCGGGTCGGACAGGCGGGTGATGGGCACGTCGGGAAGATCATCCCGGGCAACCAGCGCGTCGACGCCCGCGCCGAGATTGATGACCAGCCCGAGGTTGGGAAAGCGCGCGAAGAATCCCTGCGGCGGCTTCCAGACGAGGGCGTACCGCACATCCGCGAGATCGCCGTCCACCGCACCGGTCGCCACATCTGCGACCCGCACATCGAGGCCCGGCACCGCCGCCTGAAGCGCGGCCTTCCACTCCACAGGATCATCGAAGGCGCTGTAGAATACCAACGCCCCGCGCGAAGTCGCTGTCACTTGCCACCCTCCTTGCGCTCGCCGGCGAGCTTCGCCGCGGCGCCGATGGCAAGCTCGTAGCCCAGCGCGCCGAGCCCTGCCACCACGCCGGTGGCGGCCTTCGACACGAAGGAGTGGTGCCGGAAGGGTTCGCGCTTCCAGATGTTGCTCATGTGGGTCTCGATGATCGGCCCATCGAAGGCGAGCAAAGCATCCAGGATGGCGATGGACGTGTAGGTGAGGCCGGCGGCGTTGATGACGATGGCATCCGCCTTCAGCCGGGCCTCCTGAATCCAGTCCACGATCTCGCCCTCGTGGTTCGACTGGCGAAAATCCAGCGACACGCCGAGCCCGGCCGCATGGGCGAGGCAGCGCTCGCGGATCGCCGGGAAGCTCTCGCGCCCGTACGTGCCGGAGGGATCGAGGCCGTAGAGGTTGGCGTTGGGTCCGTTGAGAAAAAAGATCGTCAGGGCCAAGGGGGTCGTCCCGATGTGAGAGGAGGCCCAAGCGTCGCGCCGCAAGGGCCGCGCCGCCAATCGGAAGATGGAATGAGCGGGATCGGCTTTTTTGATCGACCGTATTGGGGAACCGAAGCGCGGCCACAGCGTTTTCAGGCTGCACCTTGGAATGGGCAACAAAAATGACACTTGGGGAAGCCCAGCCGATGGCCGGGCCGGTTCCGCTCACCGTGCTGCTGATCGAGGACGACGCCCTTGTGCGCATGGTGACGGCGGCGGAGCTGCGATCTGCAGGATTGCTGGTCATAGAGGCCGTATCCGCCCAGGAGGCTCTTGAGGCCGTCGTCGCCGGGCTGCACGTGGATGTGGTGTTCACCGACGTGCACACCGAAGGCGCCCTTGATGGCTACCAGTTTGCCCTTCTGCTCAAGACCGAGCGGCCGGACCTGCCGGTGATCCTCACCTCCGGCCAGTTCGACCGGTCGGTCGCGGCCGTGGTGGCCCCCTTCCTTGCCAAGCCCTACCGGGTCGAGAGCGTGCTGCAGATCATCCA
Source organism: Pseudomonadota bacterium (assembly GCA_023391175.1). Classification (GTDB taxonomy): domain Bacteria; phylum Pseudomonadota; class Alphaproteobacteria; order Rhizobiales; family Xanthobacteraceae; genus Xanthobacter. Next base: position 1,837 of record JAEWBL010000576.1, on the reverse strand, counting down.
GGCCCAGCTTCAGGGGAAGGCAGGTTCATAAACCCGGATCGAGAAAGGCGACTGATGAAAGACAACCGTCCGAGTGAACTCCCGCCCGTCGTACTCGTGGTCGAGTCCGACATTCTCGTGCGCCATGTGATCGCGGAATATCTGCGCCATTGCGGCTACGAGGTGCTGGAAGCCGCGACGGGTGCCGAAGCCGAAATCATCCTGGAAGTCGAAGCCGAGCGGGTGGAGGTGGTGCTGGCCGATGCCAATGCCACGGGAGATCGCGAGGGCTTCGCCCTGTCCCAGTGGCTGCGCGAGGCGCACCCGAAGATCGACGTGATCCTCGCCGGCTCCACCGCCATGGCCGCCGCCCACGCCACCAATCTGTGCGAAGACGGGCCGGGGGTCGACAAGCCCTACCAGCCCCAGCAGATCGTCAACCGCATCAAGTGGCTGAAGTCGCGGCGCGACACAGGGCGCTGATCCACCGATTTTGCCGAAAACGAAACGGGCGGCCCCTGGGCCGCCCGTTCGCGTTTTGGTTGGCCCGATCACTCCGCCGGGGCGGGATGGGACGGCGGCGGCGCTTCCGCCTCGCGGCGGCGGCCGAGGGACGCGATCCACTGGGCGAAGACGTAGAACACCGGCGTGAACACCAGGCCGAACAGAGTCACGCCGATCATGCCCGAGAACACGGCGGTGCCCAGCGCCTGCCGCAGCTCGGCGCCGGCGCCAGTGGCCCAGACCAGGGGCACAACGCCGAGAATGAAGGCGAGCGAGGTCATCACGATAGGCCGCAGGCGCAGCCGCGCCGCTTCCACCGCCGCCTCGCGCCGGCCATGCCCCTGATCCTGCAGTTGCTTGGCGAACTCCACGATCAGGATCGCATTCTTCGCCGCGAGACCGATGAGCACGATGAAGCCCACCTGGGTCAGGATGTTGTTGTCCTGCCCCCTCAGGATCACGCCGATCAGCGCCGCGACAAGACACATGGGCACGATGAGGATGACCGCCAGCGGCAGTGTCAGGCTCTCGTACTGCGCGGCCAGCACCAGGAAGACGAACACCACGCCCAACGCGAAGGCGAAGATGGCCGTGTTGCCTGCGCGCTGCTGCTGGTAGGCGAGCGCCGTCCATTCATAGGAGAAGCCCTGCGGCAGCACCTTGGCCGCCAGCTCCTGCATGATCTGGATGGCCTGGCCCTGCGAGTAGCCGGGCGCGGGCGAGCCGTCCAGCTCGGCGGTGGGATAGAGGTTGTAGCGCGGCACGCGGTACGGCCCGGAAATGTCGCGCACGGTGGTGAAGGAGCCGAGCGGCACGGTCTGCCCGTTGGCCGAGCGCACCCGGATGGAGAGCACGTCCTTGGGATCGAGCCGGAACGGCGCATCCGCCTGCGCCTGCACCCGGAAGGTGCGGCCGAACAGGTTGAAGTCGTTGACGTAGGACGAGCCGATATAGGTCTGCAGCGCCGAGAACACGTCGGCGATGTTGATCTGCAGCAGCTGCGCCTTCTGCCGGTCGATGTCGAGGAACAGCTGGGGCGTCGAGGTCTCGAACAGGGAGTAGACCTGCATCAGCCCCGGCGTCTGCGCCGCCGCGCCCATCATGGCGTAGGTGGCGTTGCGCAGGGCGAGGAGGCCCGCGCCGGAGCGGTCCTCGAGCATCATGCGGAAGCCGCCGGCATTGCCGATGCCCTGCACGGGCGGCGGCTGCACCACGATCATCTGCGCTTCCTGGATGGACGCCACCTTGCCGAACAGCACCTTCTGGATGGCTGCCGCACTCTGCTCGGGGTGCCCCGCGCGGGAGGTGAACGGATCGAGGATCACGAACATGGCGCCGGCGTTCGGCGCGTTGG
>JAEWBL010000549.1 GCA_023391175.1 Pseudomonadota bacterium | reverse complement strand
GATCGAGGCCGGCCAGCGTCCGGCCGTCGGCGACCGCAGCCTCAGACACCACATTGTCCGAGCGCAGCATCTCCACCTGATCGACGGTGAGCGGCGCGCCGGGGGCCCACTGGGTGAGCTTGGCCATGAAGGTCGCGAGGCCGAAGGGCAGGTCCACGAGGACCCGCTTGGCGCCGATCTCGGCGAGCATCAGCTCCATCAGCTCGCGGAAGGTGCGCACCTCGGGGCCGCCCAGCTCGTAGGTCGCGCCGGCCTTGGCCTTGCCGTCCACCGCGGCGAGCACGGCTGCCGCCACATCACCGGCGAACACCGGCTGGAACTTGGTCACCCCACCGCCGATCAGCGGCAGCGCCGGAGACATCCGCGCCATCGCCGCGAAGCGGTTGAAAAACTCGTCTTCCTGCCCGAACACGACGGAGGGGCGGAAGATGACCGCGTCCGGCACCGCGGCGCGCACGGCGGCTTCGCCCATCGCCTTGCTGCGGCCGTAGCCGGAGGGGGAATTGGCATCGGCACCGATGGCCGAGAGATGCACCAGCGGCACGCCCTGGGCGGCGGTCGCGGCGGCAACCGCGCGGGCCCCGAAGGCGTGCACGGCGTCGAAGGTCTGCCGGCCGCCCTCGGCCAGCACGCCCACGAGGTTCACCACCGCCTCGGCGCCATCGACCGCACGGGCGACGCTCTCGGGATAGCGCACGTTGGCCTGGGAAATCTGGATCTGGCCGACGAAGCCCAGCGGCTGGAGGAAGCCGGCCAGCTCGGGCCGGCGCACGGCGACGCGCACGCGATAGCCGCGCATGGCCAGCGCCCGCACCACATGCCGGCCGAGAAAGCCGGAGCCGCCGAAGACCGTCACCAGGCTGTCGTTCACCGGACGATCGGTCACCGTCACATCGCTCATGCCGAACCCCCGCCTTGATGCGCCGCGCCGGCTTCAGCCTCGCGCCGCCGGCATGCCTTCGTGCCGGCATGCCATATATAGAGTGCGCGCAGCACATACGCGATGCCGGCCGGTCCCGTAAAGCCGCCAAGGTGCCACGCCGTGGACGACTTTTCCGTACAACGTGTTGACGCGGGAGCCGAGCGACCGTATAAGCCCGCCACCTAGCTGGCGGCATGGGCTGCCGGCTTGTTCACTCATTCATGCGCGACGCGAAGTGGCCAGATGGCCGTGCCGCCGGGCGCGAACCAGCAAGGACGGCCGATGGCCAATACGCCTTCCGCCAAAAAGGCGGTCCGCAAGATCGAGCGTCGCACCGAGGTCAACCGGTCTCGCCGGTCTCGCGTGCGCACCTATCTGCGCAAGCTCGAAGACGCCCTCGCCACCGGCGACGCCACGGCCGCTTCCGCTGCCTTCAAGGCGGCCGAGCCGGAAATCATGCGCGCCGTCACCAAGGGCGTCCTTCACAAGAACACCGCGTCGCGCAAGGTTTCCCGCCTCGCCGCCCGCGTGAAGAAGCTCAGCGCTTGATTTAGATCAATCAAGCAGACTGACTTATCTTGAAGGCCCGGCTCTGCCGGGCCTTTTTGCTTTGGCTTGGCCTTAAAGGTCTTCCCCTCGCCCGCTCCGGGCGGAGTCCGATTCTCGCCGCCCGTCAAGGGTGGAGCCCCCTGAAGCGTCGCGGAAGCCAGGGATTTTTTTAGCCCCCGCGCGGTTTACCCGGTCCCTCCGAGCGATCTCGACCGATCAGAAAAACCCGATCCAAGAGAACGGCTTAGAGGCCAAAGGCCGGAAAGCGCCAAAACGGCCCCTTTCAAGGAGTATTCCAGAACCATGTGCCCCACCGTGGCGGGGCACCGCAATCCTTGCGCCGGCTTCGCGAATCTCATTGTCCGGACAGAGGTTTGCCGGCTGACAGCAAAGCGGGGGGTGTGGCGCAGGCGCACCGGCTTTTACCCGCTATCCCCCCGCGGGGGTCAAAGGCGTTGCACCCCCCAAACCGGCTGTGTATGTTCAACCTCACTCCGGGAGCGACCCTGGGGTTCACCGATAGAATGAAGTTTTCACGGCTCTTCGTGGATGAGGAGGGGATGTATCGTGTCTGAATTCGTTCACGTACCCCTCGTCTTCGGCCGTATCCGTACTCTGCGTTACCTTCATTCGTTGGAGCTATGCTAAGGGCGGGCATCTGATCCGCCTTCGGGCATCTACGAGACCAAACAAAAAACTGGTTCATTCCAACACCCGTCGATGGTTGGCATCGTCGGAGATGGGGCGGCTATGACTTCGGGCACATGCGCGGCAGCGGACACAGAAACAGGTCCCTCGATCTATTCGGCTACGCGTTGCGTTCGAGCCTTCGGGAGCGCTGTGCTCCGCTCCAGTTGCGCCCCGCCGCCCTGTAACGGCCAGGACCGCGCATGACGGTGTGCTGAACCCGTTGCGCTGATGCCGTGGGTGCCTTAGCACCCGTTTCCGAAACTCCCCACGAGACCGAGGCCGCGCTGCCCGCCCCAGGGCGCGGACGGCTTTTGCGTCTCCAACCAGGGAACCGCCTTTCGCGCGGTCGCGATCCTTATGCTCAAGCCTCATGCGCCGGTTGCCGCGCGCACCGTTCCTTTTCAGTCAGCCCTTGCGGAGGCCGCCGAGATGGATTGCGCGTCGAACCCCAGCGCACCCTCGGCCCCGTGGGACCGTGTGCTCCAGCGCCTGCGCGAGGAGATCGGCGAGGAAAAGTTCACCAGCTGGTTCGCGCGCATGGACCTCGACGCGCTCACCTCGGACGTGGTGCGCCTTTCGGTGCCCACGCGATTCCTGAAATCCTGGATTCAGGAGAATTATCTGCCGCGCATCGCCGACATCTGGGCGGAGGAGAGTGGCGCGCGGCGGCGCGTCGATCTCGCCGTGCGGAGCGCTTTTGCGCGCCCCGGCGCCTTGAAGGCGTCCACCCCGCGTGAGGTAGTCACCGAGCGCACCGAGCGTCCCGTCGAGGCGAAGCCCGCGGCCCGCGTCACCGAGGCGCGCGGCGAGCATCGCGAAATCGTGGCCACCGGCGGTGACGTCGCCTCCGGCTCGCCGCTGGACCCGCGTCTCGCCTTTGAAACCTTCGTGGTCGGCAAGTCCAATTCGCTGGCGTTCGCCGCCGCGCGAAAGGTGGCCGAAACCCCGAGCGGTGCTGCGCCGGTCTACAACCCGCTCTATCTCCATGCGGCCGTCGGCCTCGGCAAGACGCACCTTCTCCAGGCGGTGGCGCGGGCCGGTGCCGCCCATGGCCGGCGCACCACCTACCTGACCGCCGAGCGCTTCATGTACGGCTTCGTGTCGGCGCTGAAGTCCCATTCGGCCATCGCCTTCAAGGACACGCTGCGCACCATCGACACGCTGGTGATCGACGACCTGCAGTTCCTGAAGGGCAACAACCTCCAGCAGGAATTCTGCCACACGCTCAATG
>JAEWBL010000518.1 GCA_023391175.1 Pseudomonadota bacterium | reverse complement strand
GGTGAAGGCCGATGCCGGCCGCATCGAGCTGGACGGCCACGACATCACGCCTTTGCCCATGTATCGCCGCGCCCGCCTCGGCGTCGGCTACCTGCCGCAGGAAGCCTCCATCTTCCGGGGCCTCTCGGTGGAGGACAACATCATGGGCGTCCTCCAGGTGTCGGAGCCCAACCGGGCCCGCCGCCGCGAGGAGACCGAGGCGCTGCTTGAAGAGTTCAAGATCACCCACGTGCGCAAATCGCCCTCCATCGCCCTGTCGGGCGGCGAGCGGCGGCGCCTGGAGATCGCCCGCGCCCTCGCCACCAAGCCGGCCTTCATGCTGCTGGACGAGCCGTTCGCCGGCATCGACCCCATCGCGGTGGGCGACATCCAGGCGCTGGTGCGCCACCTCACGTCGCGCGGCATTGGCGTGCTCATCACCGACCACAATGTGCGCGAGACGCTGGGCCTCATCGACCGCGCCTACATCATCCATTCCGGCGCCGTGCTGATGGAGGGCGATCCGGAAGCCATCGTCTCCAGCCCCGACGTGCGGCGGCTCTATCTGGGCGAGGAGTTCCGCCTGTGAGCACCGCGCCCGCCATCGCCATTGAGGGGGCCGCATCATGGCGATGAGCCCCAAGCTGGAGTTCCGGCAGAGCCAGTCCCTGGTGATGACGCCGCAGCTCATGCAGGCCATCAAGCTGCTGCAGCTCTCCAACATGGAGCTGGTGGCCTATGTGGAGGCCGAGCTGGAGCGCAATCCGCTGCTCGAGCGCATCACCGAGGGCGACGCGGGCGGACCCGAGCCGCAGCCCGAGGTGCGCGAGACGCGCGGCGAGGAGATGGCGCGCGGCGGCCTCGACGGCGAGCCGCCCCCGACGAGCGACTGGACCGGCCAGGACAACGAGCAGAGCCGGGCCGCCATGGAGACCCGCCTCGACACCGACCTCGGCAACGTCTTCCCGGACGACGCCCCCGCCGACCGCGGCGTCGCCGGCGGCGGCTCCACCGCCTCCAGCCCCTCAATGGGCGAGTGGAGCGGCGGCGGCGAGCGCGGCGACGACTACAATCCCGAAGCCTTCCTCACCGCCGAGACCACGCTCGCCGACCATCTGGAGGCGCAGCTCGCGGTGGCGGTGAACGATCCTGCGCGCAAGCTCATCGGCATCAACGTCATCGGCCTCATCGACGAGACCGGCTATTTCACCGGCGACCTCGACCTGCTGGCCGAGCAGTTCGGCGTGCCGCGCGCCGAGGTGGAAGCGGTCCTCAAGCTGATCCAGACCTTCGAGCCGTCCGGCGTCGGCGCCCGCAACCTCGCCGAATGCCTCGCCATCCAGCTGCGCGAGCGCGACCGCTTCGACCCCGCCATGCAGGCGCTGGTGGCCAATCTCGAACTCCTCGCCCGCCATGACCGCAACGCGCTGAAGCGCATCTGCGGCGTGGACAACGAGGACCTCGCGGACATGATCGGCGAGATCCGCCGGCTCGATCCCAAGCCGGGCCTGGCGTTTGGGTCCGGCGTGGTCCATCCGCTGGTACCGGATGTCTATGTGCGCCCCGGCGCCGACGGCACCTGGATCGTGGAGCTGAATTCCGAGACCCTGCCGCGGGTGCTGGTGAACCAGAGCTACCACGCCACCGTGGTAAAGCACGCCAAGTCGCAGGAGGAGAAGAGCTTCCTCGCCGACTGCCTGCAGAGCGCGAGCTGGCTCACCCGCTCCCTGGACCAGCGCGCCCGCACCATCCTGAAGGTCGCGAGCGAGATCGTGCGCCAGCAGGACGCCTTCCTGCTGCACGGCGTGCGCTTCCTGCGGCCGCTGAACCTGCGCACGGTGGCAGACGCCATCGGCATGCACGAATCCACCGTTTCGCGCGTGACGTCCAACAAATACATCTCGACCCCGCGCGGCGTGGTGGAGATGAAGTTCTTCTTCTCCTCCGCCATCTCCGCCTCGGGCGGCGGCGAGGCCCACTCCGCGGAATCGGTGCGCCACCGCATCAAGACGCTCATCGAGGCCGAGGCGCCGGAGGATGTGCTCTCCGACGACACTTTGGTGCAGAAGCTGAAGGACGAGGGCATCGACATCGCCCGCCGCACGGTCGCCAAATACCGGGAGGGCATGAACATCCCCTCCTCCGTCCAGCGCCGCCGCGAGAAGATGGCGATGCGCAGCGAGGCGAGCTGAGGGGCGGTTCGCCGCGCCCACAAAGGCCAGCGGCGTTGACTTTCCGGGCCGTGGCGTATATCGCACCACCTTCGCGTGGGCCAATGGGCCTGTATCCCGAAAAACCGACCGAAGAAGCCCGTCCATGAGGCGTGGCTGAACACGAAAGCGAGACAAGAATGTTCGCGGTCATCAAGGCAAACGGCAAGCAGTATCGCGTTGCCGCCGCCGACCAGATCACCATCGACCACCTCGACGCCGAGGTCGGCTCCGTCTTCACCTTCCCGGTGCTGATGCTGAGCGGCTCCTCCGTCGCCATCGGCGCGCCCCACGTGGACGGCGCCACCGTGACCGGCGAGATCGTCGAGCACACCCGCGGCGACAAGGTGATCGCCTTCAAGAAGCGCCGCCGGCAGAATTCCCGCCGCAAGCGCGGCTTCCGTGCCGACCTCACCGTCGTGCGCATCACCGAGATTTCCGGCCTGGGCGAGACCGTCAAGGCTGACACGGCCGCCACCGGCGCCTGATCGAGAACGAGGAGAGCAACAATGGCTCATAAAAAGGCAGGCGGCTCGTCCCGTAACGGTCGCGATTCCGATGGCCGCCGTCTTGGCGTGAAGCGCTTCGGCGGCCAGGACGTCATCGCCGGCAACATCATCGTGCGCCAGCGCGGCACCAAATGGCATCCCGGCACGAACGTGGGCATGGGCAAGGACCATACCCTCTTCGCGCTCATCGAAGGCAAAGTGTCCTTCAGCACCAAAGCCAACGACCGCACCTACGTATCGGTCGTTCCTGCCGCCGCCGAGGCGGCCGAATAAACGGCGAGACCTGATAAATGCAGGATCCCGCCGGTCTCGTCGATCCGGTGGGCGCCTGAGCAGGCCTCTCAACGCTCAGACACGAACCGGGGAGACGGGACAACCCTCTCCCCGGTTTTTCTTCGTCTGTGCCCTTGAGGAGCCCGCCATGACCCTGTGTGAGACACCGTCCGGAGCGCCGCTCGCGGAGAGCTGTATCCCCGTCCTCGAAACCGAGCGGCTCGTGCTCCGCGCGCCGCATATCGAGGACGTCGCTGCCGTCGCGGAGCTTGCCAACAACCGCCGGATCGCGGAGATGACCGCGAACCTGCCGTTTCCCTACAAGTCCTCCGACGCCCACGCCTTCGTCGAGACGCTGGCCGCCGTGCCCGATTCCGCCACCTTCGCCGTCTTCCTCAAGGGCGAGGGGCGGATGTCCTTCGTCGGCATGGTCAGCTACGGCCGTCGCCCGCCCGAGCCCGCGCCGGAGATCGGCTACTGGATCGGCGAGCCGTTCTGGGGCCGCGGCATCGCCACCGAAGCCGTCCGCGCGGTCATCGACTACGCTTTCTCGGAGACCGGGGTCGCGCTCCTCCTCGGCTCGGCGCGCGTGGTCAATCCGGCGTCGCGCCGGGTGCTGGAGAAGTGCGGCTTCCAGTGGTCGGGCGTCGGCCTGTGCCGGGTGAAGGCACTGCGCGCCTCGGTGCCGGTGGACCAGTTCCAGCTCGAGCGGCGCACCTGGGCCTCCATCCGCGCCTGGGGCTCCACCGCCCTTCCGCAGCATCGCGCCACCCACTGACGTTACGTCCCGTACGCCCCGCTGCCCGCCGCATCTTGCGCGGCGCGGCGGGGCGCGCCATCAGGGGGCACGTCATCTCATCGGGGCCGCCGCCATGTCGAAGAAGCACGAGAAGCACGAGAAGCACGGCGAGGATCTGCCCTATCGCCCCTGCGTGGGGCTCTGCGTGTTCAATGCCGCCGGCAAGGTGTTCGTCGGCCGGCGCCTCGGCGGGCCGGAGCATGTGGACGCCACCCATTCCTGGCAGATGCCCCAAGGCGGCATCGACAAGGGCGAGGAGCCCTATGCGGCCGCCCTGCGCGAGCTTTACGAGGAAACCTCCATCCGCTCGGTGACGAAGCTGGGCGAGGTGGAGGAATGGCTCTCCTACGACCTGCCCGGCCGCATCGCCGGCGAGGCCTGGAAGGGCCGCTACCGGGGCCAGACGCAGAAATGGTTCGCCCTGCGCTTCACCGGAGCGGACGGGGAGATCGACATCCTTCGCCCCGGCGGCGGCCAGCACAAGCC
>JAEWBL010000454.1 GCA_023391175.1 Pseudomonadota bacterium | reverse complement strand
CTCGGTCAGCAGCGTGCGCTCGCAGGCCTGTTGCCATGCCTCGAACCACGGGTTGAGGGCATAGGTGACGAAGAATTGGCCGAGGGCCTCGATGCCGGAGCCCCAGCTCGTCTCGTCGAGCATGAGGAGCGGACGCGGCACGCCCGTGACCCGGCCGATCTCCTCGATCTGCATCTTGCGGATCTCGATCATCTGCGCGTCGCGGGCCGTCGAGGAGATCGGGACATACTTCATCCCCTCCTCGAGGATGAGGTTGCGGCCCGCCTTGTCGGAGCCGGACTTGCTCTCAAGGCTCTCCTGCAGGCGTCCATACGCCTCCGGCGACAGGCGCTCGGGATGCTCCAGCGCACCGCCCACCATCGTGCCGTTGCGCATCATGCGGGCGGCGGCAAGCTCGGCCGCCAGCGCGATGCCAACGGCCTCGGCCGCCTGTTTCACCAGCGAGAGGCCGGAAATGCCATCGAGGGAAATCCCGCGCAGGTGGAGGATGTCCCGCGCGGGATAGCGCACGGCCGCGCCCTTCGCGGGCCGGTAGACATAGGACACCGACCAGTCCGCCCCTTGTTCCGGCGTCACGAGGTCCGGATCCAGCGGAACCATGTGCGTCGGGGTGAGCGCGCCGCCGGCGCGCAGGTTCGGGCTGCGGATCACCAGCGCATAGCCGTTGCCCTTCACCAGGGCGCGCAGCTGCATGAGGACGCGGAAATCAAACGCCGTCTGCCACGCATTCGGCCGGCGATGCAGGAGCCGGTACAGCGGATGCGTATCGCGCTTCTTCTTCGTGCTGGTGTCGATCAGGTGCAGCGGCAGCATGCCGATGCTCCCCGAAATGAGCGACACGGCGCGGAACATGGCCGGGTTCTTCAGCGCCTTGTCCACGTTGACGTGGATGCCCGTCGCCGTCTCCGACACGCCGAACCGCAGCAGCTCGGAAATAAGCGGGTTCGCGACGGCGCCGCCTTCCGCGCGCGCCCGGCGGCGGAACACGTTCCAAATGCCCATATGCCGCCTCACACCATGAGAATGCCGCGGCTCTCGTAGACCGAGACCCCACGGGCAACCGGATTGCGGCTCACCATGTCCACCGCGTTGAAGAAGGCCATGAGCGGGTCGATCTTCGCCGAGGCCTTGCGCTTCTCGATGTAAACGTTGGAGCCCCGGTACTCGGCCATGGCGTTGCCGACGCACCAGTTGAACAGGCCCGACCCGCAATGCTTCAGCGTGCCGTCCGCGAGCTTGCGCTCGGCCGCGAAGATGGCCGAGGACAGCTTGTAGCCCTGCGATACGCCGAGCACCTGCGGGTGCACGATCTCATGTTCGGACAACGCATCGAGGAGCGTGATGGCGAGCGCCGGATCAAGGCCGATGGCCCCGGTCTGCGGCAGAAGGCCGGCCTCCTTGAGGCGCAGGATGATCGCCACCACCTCGGCGATGTCCTGCGTCACCTCCTTGCACACCACCAGGTCGCCGGCCCTCTCGAAGTCCCGCAGCGTCTCGGCGACTTCCTTGTGGCGCTCGAAGAGCTTCGGCTGCGCCCATGCGCGAGCCCAGGCACGCCACTGGCGCGTCACCCTGTGGCGGCCGGCCACGGCGAGGCCGAACAGGTCATCCATGCCGCCGATGTCGCCGCCCACCACCGCCACGTCCGATGTCGCGATGATGCTTTCGAGCGTGATGCCGGGGTCCGCCGCCTGAGGCCAGAAGTCCGCGCCGACCCACCGGTCATTGTGCATCGCCATGCCGATTTGCACATTGAGGTGCTGGGAGGCCCATTCTTGCGCGGCCTGATCGCCCTTTTCCTGCGCGGTGCGCCATTCCTTCGCGAGGCGCTCGATCGTGAGCGAACGGCCGAGATTGGGCAGCACCATCGGCCAATTCTCGGGGTCCGCCCACGGCTTGCCCTCGGCCGTCTGCATCTTCTCCGAGAACTCGTAGAGAATGGGGAGCATCCGCACCCCTTCGGTAATCGTCCCGTCGCGCACGCCCCGCGCATAGGTCAGCTCATCCTTGAAGACACCGGCCGGCGGCGTCGCCGATTGCGTGGTGATGATGATCAGGAGGCTTTCGGGGTTCGTGATCATGCCGCCACGGATCTGGCCGAGCACGCGGCTGGCGTAGCTCGCCGCCGCCATCTCGTGCAGTTCGTCCACGATGGCGAAGGCGGGGATAGAGCCGGTGACCACCTTCGGGCTGAAGCTCGTGATCTTCAGCTTCACGTTTCGCTTGACCCCTGTGATGGGATCCACGTGAAGATCGAGGATCGTTTTCTTGTGCTCGATCACGTCGAAGCGGCGGTTCAGATAGGGATCGAGCGCGATCATGGCTGCCGCCTGCGCGAAGCACTTGTCGGCCACCTCCTGCGTCGGCCCGACGATGACCCCTTCCACGTTGGGGCGCTGGTTGAGCTGCAGGGCCAACAGGCCGAGCGCGGCGGCGTTCGTCGTCTTCCCGTTCTTCTTCGGCACCAGGTTGAAGATCTCGCCGACGAAGCGCTCTCCGGTCACCGGATCGATGGAGCCAAAGGCTGCGCGCACGATGTCCCGCATCCACGGCCCGGCCACCTCCGCCATGGTGGGCGTGCCGGGGATGTCAGGAACCCGCAGCTTGTCGAAGAGGGCCACGGCGCAATCGGCGAGCACCGGATCCAGAGGCAGGGACGGAATGGGCGTGAGGCCCTTCCGCAGCCTGTCTTCCCAATCGAGGCAGGCGAAGGACGGCGCGGTCAATGCTGCCGCCGGCCTTCGAGGCGCGCGTAGATGTCGCCGTAATCGTCGGGCACGGCTTGGGCATCTTGGACGCGCTGTTCCTTCTTGCCCAAGGCCGGCGCCCTCGCGTCGTCGTCATCCTCCGCGCGCGGATGGTTGCGGGGCGCCAGCGGCCCCGCCGCGTCCAGCCGCTCCAGCAGCAGGCGAACGGACTGGATGTGTCCCTCGCGCGCCTTGTGCACGAGCACGTCCATGAGC
>JAEWBL010000408.1 GCA_023391175.1 Pseudomonadota bacterium | reverse complement strand
ACTGCCCCCACCGGCCGTCCCCATGCAGAGCCGCAGGCGCTCGCCGCCGCCGGTGAGCTGGCGCGCGGATCGACTCTCTATGTCACCCTGGAGCCCTGCTCCCACCATGGTCGCACGCCGCCCTGCGCCGATGCCGTCATCAATGCTGGCGTCGCCCGCGTGGTCGCGGCCATCGAAGACCCAGACCACCGGGTGAAGGGCAGGGGCGTCGCGCGCCTGCGCGCCGCCGGCATCTGGGTCACCGTCGGCGTCGGGGCCGAGCAGGCGCTGTTCGATCACGCCGGCCACATCCGCCGCGTCACCGAGGGCCGGCCCCATGTGATGGTGAAGCTGGCGGTTTCCGCCGATGGCAAGGCCGCCCATGCCGGGCCGAGGCCGGCCATCGTCACCGGGGTCGAGGCACGGGCGCGGTCGCATCTCATGCGCGCCCATACGGATGCCATCCTCGTCGGCCTCGGCACGGTCCTGGCCGACGACCCCATGCTGACCTGCCGGCTGGAGGGCTATGAAGGCCGCTCGCCGGTGCGCCTCGTGCTGGATGCCGAGCTGGACATCCCGCTCACCTCCGCCCTGGTTCGCACCGCCTGCGATGTGCCCCTGTGGGTGATCGCCGCCGAGGATGCCCCGGCGCACCGCGCGGCCGCTCTCAACGAGCGCGGCGTCGAAGTGCTGCGCGCTCCCCGCGGGGCGGATGGACGCATCCATATTCCGGCCATGGTCAAGTTGCTGGGCCTGCTCGGCCTCACCCGCGTGATGGTCGAGGGGGGGCCGACCACTGCCGCCCGCTTCCTGGAGGCGGGCGTGGTGGACGAGGTGGCCGTGTTCCGCAGCCCCGTCATTCTGGGCCCGGACGCTTTCCCCGCCCTTGCCGGCCGCCCGCTCATCCGGCTGACCCAGCCGGTGGGATTTGCCGAGGTGGAGCGCACGGAACTCGGCGCCGACCACCTCGTTCGCTTGTGGAGACGCTGAGATGTTCACCGGCATCGTGACCGACATGGGCGACCTCGTGAAGGTGGAGACGAAGGGCGAGGTGAAGACCCTCACCGTCGCCACCGACTTCGAGGCCGCCGGCATCGACATCGGCGCGTCCATCGCCCATGCGGGCGTGTGCCTCACTGTCACCTCAGTGGCGGCGGGCGGGCCCCGTGCGACCCTCTTCACTGTGGATGCCGCGCCGGAGACGCTCGCCATCACCACGGTCGCGGGCTGGGACGAGGGCCGGCGCATCAATCTCGAACGTTCGCTCAAGATGGGTGACGAACTGGGCGGGCACATGGTGTCCGGCCATGTGGACTGCACGGCGAAGGTGGTGTCGCGGGAGGATCTGGGCACCACCACGCGCTTCGTGTTCGAGGTGCCGGAGCGGTTGGCGCGCTTCGTCGCGGCCAAGGGCTCCGTGGCGCTCGACGGCACCTCCCTGACGGTCAATGAGGTGAACGGCAACACCTTCTCCTGCCTGCTCATTCCTCACACGCTGGCGGTCACCACCTGGGGCGGGGTAAAGGCGGGGGACACGGTGAATTTCGAAGCGGACCTGATGGCCCGTTATGCCGCCCGGCTTGCGGAGTTCCCGCGGGCCAGCTAGGCCTTCGCCCAATTCCGGCGCGGTGCGCCGTTCAGATTTCGGAGAAAGCCCATGGTCACGACGCGCAGGGAAACCGCCGTCGAAGCCGACCCCGCGCTCGAAGGCGCGCGCGTCGTCATCGTCGAAGGCCGCTATTACGAGGCGCTGGCCGACGAACTCCTCGCCGGTGCCCGCGCCGTGCTGGAGGCCGCCGGTGTCGCGGTGGAGGTCATCACCGTTCCCGGCGCGCTGGAGATTCCCGTCGCTGCCGAGATCGCCATCGCCGCGTCCGAAGAGGGTGGCGAGCCGGTGGATGCGGTGGTCGGCCTCGGCGTGGTCATTCGCGGCGAGACCTACCATTTCGAGATCGTGGCCGGCGAATCCGCGCGCGGCCTTATGGAGCTGGGCCTCGCCCACGCGCTGCCGGTGGGCAACGGCATCCTCACCGTGGACACCGAGGCGCAGGCCTGGGAGCGCGCCCGCGTCTCCGAGGGCAACAAGGGCGGCGGGGCCGCCGAGGCCGCGCTCAGCCTGCTGCGGCTGAAACGCCGGCTGGAAGCGTGATTGTCATGAGCGATCAGTCCAGGGAAGCGCCCCAGAAGCCCATGAAGAAGAGCGCGGCCCGCCTTGGCGCGGTGCAGGCGCTCTACCAGATGGACCTTGCCGCGACGCCCCTTAACGATGTGCTCGCCGAGTTCGAGAGCCACTGGCTCGGGCAGGAAGTGGAAGGCATCGAATTCCCCGAAGCCGACCGCAGGCTGTTCCGCTCGGTGGTGGAAGGCGTGCTGAACGCCCAGCGGCAGATCGATCCGCTGGTGGACGGGACCCTCACCAAGGGCTGGCCGCTGAAGCGCGTCGAGGCGGTGCTGCGCGCTGTCCTGCGTGCCGGCGCCTTCGAGCTGATGGCGAAGGACCCGCCCGCCCGCGTGGTCATCACCGAATATGTGAACGTCGCTGGCGCCTTCCTCGATCGCGACGAGACCGGCATGGTCAATGCCGTTCTCGATGCACTGGCGCACGAGCTGCGGCCCGACGAATTCAGGGGCGCCTGAGGTGGAGGGCGGCGGCTCGGGCGAAGATCGCTTCATCGCCCGCTACTTCCGCCCCATCGCCGGGTCGCAGGGCGCGCTCGGCCTTCTGGACGATGCCGCGCTCCTCTCCCCGCCGCCGGGTTGCGATCTCGTTCTGACCAAGGACGCGGTGGTGGCCGGGGTGCATTTCTTCCCCGACGACCCGCCTGCCGCCATTGCCCGCAAGGCGCTGCGCGTGAACCTCTCCGACCTCGCTGCCAAGGGCGCCGCGCCGGTTGGCGCCCTGATGGCCATCGCTCTGCCCAAGGGCACGCCCGATGCGTGGATGGAGGCCTTCGCCGCCGGCCTCGGGGCCGATGCGGACGCCTTTTTCTGCCCCATCCTCGGCGGCGATACGGTGTCCACGCCCGGCCCCGTCACCATCACCATCACGGCGCTGGGCGCGGTGCCCAAGGGCGAGTTCGTGCCGCGGACGGGGGCGCAGGCGGGCATGGCCATCTTCGTCTCCGGAACCATCGGCGATGCCGCGCTCGGTCTGAGGCTGCGGCAGGACGGCGATGCGCCGGCCTTCGCCGGTTTGTCCGGCGAGCAGCGCGCGCATCTGCTGGATCGCTATCTGAACCCGCAGCCGCGCCTCGCGCTCGCCCAGGTGCTGCGGCGGCATGCGGCTTCCGCCATGGATGTGTCCGACGGTCTCGCGGGCGATCTCGCCAAGATGCTCGCGGCCTCCGGCTGCGGCGGCAAGGTGGAGGCGCGGCGCGTGCCCCTCTCGGCCGCGGCTGCCGCGGCGGTGAAGGCCGATCCGGGCCTGCTTGCCGTCGCCCTTTCGGGCGGGGACGATTACGAGATCCTCGCCTGCGTGCCCCATTCGGCCGTGCCCCAGTTCACCCTTGAGGCAGCTCAGGCGGGTGTGCCCGTGGCCCTGATCGGCGAGACGCGGCAAGGCTCCGGCCTCGACGTGACGGATGCCGGCGGCCATCCGCTCGACCTCGGCAGTGGCAGCTACAGCCACTTCTGAAGGCCGCCCTCAGCCGAGCGCCACCAGCACAGCCCCAGTGGCGATGAGCGCGACGCCCAGCGCCGCCACCGCCGAGAGCTTCTCCCCCAGGAAGATCACGCCGAATACGGCGACCAGCACCACGCTGAGCTTGTCCACCGGCGCCACCCGAGCCGCATCGCCCATCTTCAGCGCGCGGAAGTAGCACAGCCACGACGCGCCGGTGGCGAGTCCCGACAGCAGCAGGAAAAGCCATGTGCGCCCCGGCACCTCGGCCACCGGCTGCCACGCCCCGCGCGCGAAGGCGATGGCGGCCACCAGCGCGAGGATGACGACGGTGCGGATCAGCGTCGCGAAGTCCGAATCGACCCCCGCCACGCCGACCTTAGCGAAGATGGCCGTGAGAGCCGCGAAGGCGGCCGAGAGGACGGCCCAGAACACCCAATTGGCGAGAAGCGACCGCGTCATGCCGGCTCCATCCTGCTGCGCCCGACAGCATACGACCACGACTGGCGGAGGATAGCGGGCATGGATGCTGCACACTCTTCTCTGCGCGGCAATCGGGGCTACCTTATGGGAGAACGAATCCACGCTCTGCGAACGGCGCCCCGAGCTTCATGTCCACCGATCCCGGCTTCATCCACCTGCATGTCCATTCCTCCTATTCGCTGCTGGAGGGGGCCCTCTCCGTCGGCAAGCTGGCGGATTTGGCGAAGGCGGACTACCAGCCGGCCATCGCCCTGACCGACACCGGCAATCTCTTCGGCGCGCTGGAGTTTTCAGAAAAGATGTCGGGATCGGGCATTCAGCCCATCCCCGGCGTGTCGCTGGCGCTCGATCTGCCGGAGCCGGCCGGGCCGCGCGGCGGTCTGCGGCCGAAGAAGCCGCGCGTGGTGCTGCTGGCCCAGAATGACGCCGGCTGGCGCAACCTCATGCGCCTCGTCTCGCGCTCCTTCCTCGAAACTGCGAGCGAGGACGAGCCGCGCATCCTGCCCGAGTGGCTGGCTGAGGCGAATGCCGGCCTTATCTGCCTAACGGGCGGTCCGTCGGGGCCGTTGGACCGGGCCATCGTCGGCGGGCATCCGGAGATGGCGGCGGACCGGCTGGATCTGCTGGCATCCCTCTTCGGCGACCGGCTTTATGTGGAGGTGCAGCGCCACGACACCGATCCTGAACGGCTGGCCGAGCCGGCGCTGCTTGATCTCGCCTATGCCAAGGGCATTCCGCTGGTTGCCGCCAACGAGCCCTTCTTCGCGGCGAAGTCGGACTATGAGGCCCATGACGGCCTCCTTGCCATCGCAGAGGGCCGGCTGCTCTCGGAAGGCGACCGGCGGCGGCTGACGGCGGAGCACCGCTTCAAGGCCCGCGCCGAGATGCTGGAATTGTTCGCCGATCTGCCCGAGGCGACCGCCAACACGGTGGAGATCGCCAAGCGCTGCGCCTATCGCGTGCGAACGGTGAAGCCCATCCTGCCGCGCTTCACCACGGCGGACGAGAAGGCCGAGGGTTCCGACCCGCTGGAGGCAGAGGCCGCAGAATTGAAGCGGCAGGCGGAGGAGGGACTCGCGGCCCGTCTCGCCAAGCACGGGCCGGCGCCGGGACTGGACGAGGCCGCTTATCACGAGCGCCTCGCCTATGAGGTCTCGGTCATCACCAAGATGAAGTTCCCCGGCTACTTCCTCATCGTGTCGGACTTCATCAAGTGGGCCAAGGCGCACGACATTCCGGTGGGGCCGGGGCGCGGCTCGGGCGCCGGCTCGCTGGTGGCCTATTCGCTTCAGATCACCGACCTCGACCCCCTCCGGTTCGGCCTCCTGTTCGAGCGCTTCCTGAACCCGGACCGCGTGTCCATGCCCGACTTCGACGTGGACTTCTGTCAGGAGCGCCGCGACGAGGTGATCCGCTACGTGCAGGAGCGCTACGGCCGCGCGCAGGTGGCCCAGATCATCACCTTCGGTACGCTCCAGGCGCGCGGCGTGCTGCGCGACGTGGGGCGCGTGCTGGAGATGCCCTATGGGCAGGTGGACAAGCTGTGCAAGCTCGGGCCGCAGAACCCGGCCAATCCCGTCACCCTGAAGCAGGCCATCGAGGACGAGCCGCGCCTCCAGGCGGCGCGCGACCAGGAAGAGGTGGTCAAGCGCGCCTTCGACATCGCGGTGAAGCTGGAGGGGCTGAACCGCCACGCCTCCACCCACGCGGCGGGCATCGTGATCGGCGACCGCCAGCTCCATGAGCTGGTGCCACTGTATCGCGATCCGAAGTCCGATATGCCGGTCACCCAGTACAACATGAAATGGGTGGAGCAGGCCGGCCTCGTGAAGTTCGACTTCCTCGGCCTGAAGACGCTCACCACCATCGAGAAGGCGGTGAAGCTGGTCCACCAGCGGGGCATCGATCTCGATATTTCCAAGATCCCGCTGGACGACGCCAAGACCTACCACATGCTCGGCAAGGGCGAGACGGTGGGCGTGTTCCAGGTGGAAAGCGCGGGCATGCGCCGCGCCCTCGTGGACATGAAGGCCGACCGCATCGAGGACATCGTGGCCCTCGTCGCGCCCTACCGGCCGGGCCCCATGGCCAACATCCCGGTCT
>JAEWBL010000406.1 GCA_023391175.1 Pseudomonadota bacterium | reverse complement strand
AAAACCGCAAGTGGTGGACCAGCTATCGCGGCCCGCTCCTCATCCATGCCGCCAAGGGCATGACGCGCGACGAGTACGAGGACTGCCGGGACTTCGCCGCCGGCCTCGGCCTCATCGTTCCGCCCATGGCGGACCTGCCGCGCGGCGGTATCGTCGGCCGGGCGAAGCTCATGGACTGCGTGAGCCGCCACCCCTCGCCCTGGTTCTTCGGCCCCAACGGCCTCGTGCTGGCGGACGTGGAGCCCCTCCCCTTCATCCCGCTCAAGGGCGCGCTCGGCCTGTTCGACGTGCCGGAAGGAGTCGTGTCGTGAGCGCCACTTCTACCCACGAACCTGAACTCGTCTGCTGCATCTGCAATAAGCCGATACTGAAGGGGCAGATGGTCTTGCCGGACTACACGGAGGGGCTTGGACATCGGGCGTGCTTTGGCGATGCGCGGGAGGGCTTTTGCAATCTCGAAACCGGCGAGCCGCTCGGTCCAGATGAGCCTATCCCGGATGGGGAGCCTTACGAACCGAAGGGCTCCGGTGCCCCTACCGCCGTGGGTGGGGAGGTGGAGCGGCGGCGTGCCGGCTGGATGCTGATTGACGACAACGGCAAGCGCTGGCGCATTTGCGACCCAACCGGGCGCTGGGTCATGCAGCCGGAGGGGGTCATCACCGCCGACGAGGCGCGCACCATCTGTGAAACCGCAATGGGCACAGCCCTCGCCACCCACCCCGTCGCCCCGCAGCCGGACGTGAGGGTGAAGGGGCTGGAGTGGGAAGACGCTCCGCCCGTGCTTCCAAGCACGCGCTATATTGGGAAATCGGAGGTCGGCCCCTATTACGTCCGCGAGGATGCCTGGAGGCCGGAAGGGTGCGTCTGGCTGGCGGCCGATGGGATCGAGTCGGCCAAAGCCGCCGCACAAGCCGACTGCGACAAGCGCCGGGACCTCCCCACCCAGCCGGGCGGAGCAGCTGAAGCCGACGAACTGGCCGAGATCCTTGGGGACATTCTCCGGGAGGCAATAAGCGAGCGGGGCATGGGGTGGCGCCCGCGCGTCGGCAACGCGCCAGGACATGGCCATGAGACCCCCGGCGTATGGGACGATGACAACGGCCCCTTGGCCGGCAAGCCATGCAAATGGTGCGCGGCATGGAAGAGGGGCTTGGACACCTTGCATGCCCGCGCCAAGCGCACCGCCAATCAGAAGGACTCCTGAACCATGGCTGGCAGCGTTAACAAGGTCATCCTCATCGGCAACCTCGGCCGAGATCCGGAGGTGCGCTCCTTCCAGAATGGCGGGCGCATCGCCAACCTCTCCATTGCCACCTCCGAGACCTGGAAGGACAAGGCGACCGGCGAGCGCAAGGAGCGCACCGAGTGGCACCGCGTCGTCGTGTTCAATGAGAACCTGGTGGGCGTGGTCGAGCAGTTCCTCAAGAAGGGGTCGAAGGTCTATATCGAGGGCCAGATTGAGACCCGCAAATATGAGAAGGACGGGCGCGAGACGTACACCACGGAGGTGGTCTTGCGCCCCTATCGCGGCGAGATCAGTCTGCTCGACGGCCAGAGCACGCGCCCACCCGCCGGCACCCCCGACGATTACAACCGCGCCGACCCGCCGCGCGAGCGCAGCGGAAGCCAGCCTCAGGGGATCGACGATGAAATTCCCTTCTGACTACGAGCGGGCACGCGACGCGGTGATTGTCTCCGGGCTGGCCGTGCTCGGCGTCTTCCTCATCTTCATCATCCTGCTGGCGCAGGTCCGGGCCGAACCCATCGCGCCCGCCGCCATCCGCGTCATCGACGGCGACACCATCGCCGTCGGCCCGGCGCACTACCGCCTTGTGGAATTCGACACGCCCGAGGCAGGGGAGCGGGCCCGCTGCCCTGCCGAGCGCATGCTCTCCGCTCTCGCCACGCGCCGCCTGCAGCAGATCGTGGACGCCGGCGGCCTCGACCTTCAGGAGGTGGATTGCCGCTGCCGCCCGGGCACCGCCGGCACGCCACGCTGCAACCATGGCCGCCTGTGCGGACGGCTCACCGCCAACGGCCGGGACGTGGGCGATATCCTGCTCTCCGAGGGCTACGCCCAGCCCTACCACTATGACCCGGAGGCCCCGCGCCCGCCGGCCAGTTGGTGCGGGAGGGATTGATGGGCACAACGGCGCGCCCCCTGCCCTCCCGCGACCAGATCGACCGCGTCACGCCCCTGCGCCTTGATATCGCCGCCGCGCTTGCCTTTCCGGACGGAAGCATGGGCGCAAGCGGCCTGCGCCGGGAAGCTGCGCGCGGACGGCTTGCGGTTGAGCGCATCGCGGGGAAGGATTACACCACGTTGCAGGCCATCGAGGAGATGAGGGAAAGATGCCGCGTCCAGCCAAAGGCGCCCGCCTATGGCTCCGCCCCGCGCGGCGCGACGCGTCCGGCCGGGTCACGCACGCCGCCACATGGATCATCCTCGACGGTGGACGACAGCGTGTCACTGGCTTCGGCGCTGATGCTCGCGAAGAAGCTGAGCGCGCCCTCGCCTACCATATCGCCGCCAAATACGAGGCGCCGCGGCGGGACCGTGGTCTCACTGAAATCCCCGTCACGGACGTCATCCACATCTACCTGAAGGATGTGGTTCCGAATCAAGCGCGCCCAAAGCCCGCCGCGGAGCGCTGCACCCGGCTCCTGATGTGGTGGAAGGGGAAGACGCTTACCGACGTTTCCGCCGCTACCTGCGCCGCCTATGTGGCTGGCAGGGGCAACACGGGCGGGGCGCGGCGCGACCTCGAGGATCTGCGGGCCGCCATCGGGCACCACGCGAAAGAGGGGCTGCACCGCGGCGAGGTGCGCGTCGCTCTGCCGGCAAAGGGCGCGCCGCGCGAGCGCTGGTTGACCCGTGATGAGGCCGCCGCCCTGCTATGGGCGTGCTGGCGCGCGCGGGAACAGCAGCGGCGGGGCCGCAAGGGTGATCCCGGGAAAGCCACGCCCACCCGGAAATGGACCATGCGGCACCTGGCGCGGTTCATCTTGATCGGGCTCTATACCGGCACCCGCGCCGGAGCCATCGCCTCGGCAAGTTGGTCCGCATCCGCCGGACGATCCTATGTCGACCTGGAACAGGGCGTGTTCTACCGGCTCGCCGTGGGCGCCCGGCCCACAAAGAAGCGACAGCCTCCGGTCCCCATTCCTGGCCGCCTCCTCGCCCATATGCGCCGCTGGCACGAGGTCGCCGCCGCCGAGGCGCGCGCGGTGGGAATAGAGCCGCCCGTGCCAACCGGCTATCTGGTCGAGTATCATGGCCAGCCGGTACAGTCGGTGAAAACAGCGTTCCGAAGCGCGGTCGACCTTGCCGGTCTCGAGGGTCAGATCACGCCACATACCCTGCGGCACACGGCGGCCACGTGGCTCATGCAGGCGGGCGTTCCGATGTGGGAAGCGGCGGGGTTTCTCGGCATGAGCACGCAGATGGTGGAACGCACCTATGGCCACCACCACCCTGACCACCTCAAGGGCGCCGCCACGGCTCTGGGGAGCCGGCCGGGAACCGCCAACAAAACGCCAACGAAAACCCTGAACAGCAAGAGAACAAACAAGGGCGGAACGTCCCGATGATGCGAGCTTTTGCGCTATTTTGTTGAGAGCCCAGCGCGCTCATAACGGTTAGGTTGCAGGTTCGAGTCCTGCCGGGCCCACCAGCTTCCGGTTTCATCGGAAACCCCAGGCCATTTTTGTTCTTCTCAGCCCGCCGTCCCCAATCGGTACGATCGAGGCTTTTGGGGACGCAGATGATGATCCGTCTCCTCCACGGGCGAGCGTCCGCCCGGCCCCGCAGCCGATCATGATCGAGCGGCGCGAGCGGTATTGGGACGACGACCTGGCTGGTATCCAATTCTTCTTTTGATTTGCTGCACTTGCACGCCTCGAAAACGTGCATTCTACGCGTGCGATTCCCAATTATGGGCCCCGCGGAGAGCCAGCTCTCGCGCGATCAAATGTCGGGATTCGTATCAGGTTTTGGGGCTCTCGGGATGGAAACGGGCGGATGAGTCGGCCGAAGCGATCTGGAGATCGACGTCACAATGCCAGCGGCCGGACGGTGAAAGTGCGATTCGATCTGGTCGCCGCACTGTTGATCGCCGGCACGGCCCCGGCATTTGCGGTCGACATGGCGGGTGCCGACACCGGAGCACCGCCCTCCTTCTTTCAGGATGATTTCTGGACCCGGCCCTACCTCTTTGGGGATCTGGGACGGAGCCGGCTGAAGGAACAGGGCATCGACATCTCTGGCGGGCTCGTCAACGAAACGGTCGGGAACCTCTCGGGCGGCACGCACCAGACGGGGGCGAATGCGGGCCAGGCGTCCATTCAGGCCATCTTCGACATGGAGAAGCTGGCCAACATCACTGGCGGCACGTTCGGCATCACGCTCGTGGGCCGTTGGGGCGACAACCTCGCGGAAGTAGCCAACATCCCGGCACTGATGCTGATGAACGAAGTCTACGGCCGCGGCAATATCGTTCGCCTCGTGGACTTTCACTACAATCAGGCCTTGTTCGACGGCGCAGTGGACATCAAGGTCGGCCGACTCGCCGTCGGCGCCGATTTCGGCTTCGATCGCTGCGATTTCATTAATCTGACCTTTTGCGGCTCGGTCCCAGGAAATATAGCCGGGAACTACATCTTCAACTGGCCGGTGAGCCAATGGGGCGGCGTCGTGAAGCTCCATCTCGCCGATGACCTGACCTTTTCAGCCGCCGTTTATGACGAAAACCAGACCTACCTGTCGGTTCAGGCGAAGTGGGCGCTGCTGCCCAGCTGGCCCTCCGGTTCCGAGGGCGCGCTGGTGCCCCTGGAGCTGAAATGGACTCCGACGCTCTGGAATCTGTCGGGCACCTACAAGATCGGCGGATGGTTCGATACCGCGACCGTGGATAACGCCGTCACGAGCATCAACGGGCAGCCCCAGCTCATCTCGGGGCTTCCCTATGCCCAGGATTATGGGCGATACGGCTTCTACGTTTCCTTCATCCAGCAGCTGACGGGTAATGCCACGGGACCGAATCCGAAGCAGGGATTGTGGAGCTTCTTCAACTTCACCTATGCCGACCCGCAGACCTCCACGCAGCTCTATCAGGTTGCATGGGGCATTCAGCAGCACGGCACGTTCGCAAGCCGGCCCGATGACGACATCGGTTTCGCCATCGGAACGACCGGGATCAATCCACGGCTCGCAACGGCGCAGGCTGAGGCCAATTGGCTGGGGCTCGGCCCGGGCTATGTGCAGCACAATGAATATGTGCTGGAAGCCTACTATGGGTTCCAGGCCACGGGCTGGCTGAACCTGAAGGCCTCACTGCAATACGTCATCGATCCCGGCGGCTACACCTCGCCCGTCAACGAGAACGCCTGGGTGGTGGGCCTGCGCACAACGGTTGCCTTCTGAGGGAGGAGCCGCGGCCATCGCCCGAAGCACCGCCCGTGGGCGCGCGCTCCCGGCGGAGCGGCCAGTGGTTTCCGGCCTGCCGGTGATCCTGACCTTCCCTTTCATTCCGGATGCTGTGAGGAGGCGCGCGCCGCCTTCACCACCTCGGCGGCTGTCGGGGGATTGGCCGGGTGCCAGCTCAGACAGAGTGCGGTCTCGATCTTGACCGGCCGACGCACGCCTTCCGTGGAGAAGTAGAAGACGCCACGCCCCAGCCGGGCCAGATCATCGGCCGCACCACCCTTGGCGGCCATGAGATCGCGCGTCGCCTCGATGGTCGCAGGCGAACTCATGCGGCCGTACATATGGGTGGTGCAGTTGGAGACGATGCCGCTGTCGAT
>JAEWBL010000366.1 GCA_023391175.1 Pseudomonadota bacterium | reverse complement strand
AAGATGCCGTTCCGGCTGGTGGAGCCGATCCCCGAGGCGCAGCTCACCCACCGCAACACCTTCATCCGGGCCTGGTTCGATGCGACCGGCCAGCTCACCGGCTTTGACAAGATGGTCTATGGCGAGGTGGAGCTGGCGCATCGCTACAGCTATCACGGCAACGGCGCGCTGAAGCGCGCCGAGGTGCGGATGGTGGATGAGGACACGGTGGTGGTCGCCTTCGACGAGGCGGGATCGCCGATGCGGCCGGAATAGCCCGGCGCCGACAGGAGGGCAGGACGGATGACGGTGGCTCAGCTGGTCGAGGCGCTCGGCAGGATGCCGCCGGACGCCGTGGTGCTGATGGAGGCGGACGGCGGCCTTTCCCTGGTGTCGGCCCTCGACTTTGTCGCGGCGCAAGGCGCTGGCGCGCCGGCCGAGGTCATTCTCCTGCCCAACATGGACGAATAGGGGTCAGATCATGTCGGATGTCGCCGAGACCACAACCATGTTCGAGCGCCTGGGCGGTGCCGTCGTCATCGATCGGCTGGTGGAGGCCTTCTATGCGCGCATGGACACCATGCCGGAGGCGGCCGGGATCCGCGCCATCCATGCCGACGACCTCGGCCAGACCAAGCAGGTGCTGAAGCGCTATCTCAGCGAGTGGACCGGCGGCCCCAAGCTCTATTCGCCCGAGAAGGGACATCCCCGGCTGCGGCAGCGGCACATGGGTTTTTCCATCGGCAATGCGGAGCGCGACGCGTGGCTGCTGTGCATGCGCGGCGCGCTGGAGGAAACGGTGGCGGATGCGGCTGCGCGCGAGGATATCTATGGCGCCATGGCGAAGCTCGCCGACTGGATGCGCAACACCGCCGGCAATCCGCACGACACCGTGGGCCACGCCGCGCGGCCCTGACTGCGACCCCCGGCGGCGGGGCTAAAGCGGTACGCCGAAGAAATCCTCGTCCGACCCGCCCCAGGCCTGGTGCAAAGCGAGGGCATTCTTCCACTTCGCCACCTCGTCCTCCGACGCGGCGCGGTGGGTGATTTTCCCCTCCGGCTTCTCGGCGAGGAGAAAGTCCTTCGCATTGCGCAGGAAGCGGTTGAGCGCCTTGGTGTCGTTGGGGCGGACGACGCAGCGGGGCGCCTCGTCGATGAGAATCGTCGTCGGGAGCATCGCCAATTCTCCTGTGCTGTGTGGGGGGAGGGCGGGCACGGATGCCCGCGCTCTTGACGATACGCATGGTCTTCACGCGAAGCGAACTTCACTTCGCGGGATATGCTCTAGAAGCCGTCCTCCTTGGAGCCCCACGGATGGGAGCCCGGCACGAAGCCCGCCTTGATGCCGGCCTTCGCGATGTCTTCCATGGTCTTGTAGAAGGTGCCTTCGTGCACCAGCGTGCCGGTCTTGGTGGTGACCGCCACGTATTTGGCGACACGGTCGGTCTCGCACAGATATCCGCCGCCGGGATCATCGACGCTGCGGGCGTTGCCATCCCAGTCGATGAAGAAACCTTCGCTCGTCGACATGCCTCACTCCAAAGGACGCGCTCCGGGAAAGGACTTTCCGGAGGCCGGGGCTCCAAACAGGTTTGGCGGGGCGATCGACTGCCCCCGCGCGTTGCGCGGAGCAAGGTTCTTGCCAAGACGCCTCTGCGGCGGCGCGTCGGCTGGGGTGTCGCGCATCGCACATCTGCCGGATGGGGGCGTATGCTTCATGACACTGTCATTCGACCAGATGAAAGCAACGACTTGAGATGGGATGATGAGCGGTAATTATTGAATTTACTAGTCTTTCATCTAAGATGTCGGCGTTGTTTTTCTGTCTGCCCCGGAGATACATTTCATGACTGAATTGACCCGCCGTATGGCGTCCCTCAGCGACGTCCAGGGCCTGTGGGGGCTGCTGCGGCAGGCCGCCGCCGCCGTCCCCTTCAACGCCGAAGACGAAGCCGATCAGGAAACGCTCCTGTCCGAGCTCGTCGCCTGCTGCACCTCCGGCCTGTCGCCGGTGGTGGTGGACCATGAGAAGGGCATCGTGGGCGCGCTGCTCGCGCGGCGCGACACCTTCGAGTGGGGCTTCCGCAACAGCGAGGCCATCCATGTCACCTATGCCGCCGTCGCGCCGGCCGCCAAGGGGGACGAGGTGCTGCCGGCGCTCCTCGGCGAATTGCAGGGCCGCAAGGTGCCGCTGCTCGCCAGTGTGAAGAGCGGCGAGCAGCTCGGCTTCGCGGCCGCGCTGGGCACCCTCGGCTTCACCCACGAGGTGAAGGCGCTCAATGGCTGGGGCGATCTCTATCAGTGGACCCCGCCGCCCTCCGTCCATAACTGACCAGGACACCGTGGGCGCGTCCGCGCGCTCACGGACTTTCGGGCGGGGGCCTCAGCGCGGCTCTTCCTCGTCCGGCCGCGCCTGGATCTCGGCGAGGGCGGAATCAACGACGGCGCGACAGGCGAGGAGGCGGTCGTATTCCGCCTTGCTGAGGGTCACGGTCGGGCCCTTGTCGTCGGCCTCGGCGCCGAAGGCCGGTCGGGCGGCGAGTGCGGCCTCGAAGATGGTCTTCTCAAGCTGGTAGATGCGCTCGCTCGCCCGCTCCAGATAGGGCAGGGGATTGGCGCGGACGTTCTGCTCATGCAGCGCGTCGAGGTTCAGGAGGTCGCGGAAGCGCTTTTCCGTGCGCCGCTTGCCCGCCCCGAAATCATGCTCGATCACGCTCATGTTCGATCACGCTCAAGTCCGACACTTCGTCGGCAGATGAAACGTCCGGGCCGGCGGCGCGGCAAGGG
>JAEWBL010000340.1 GCA_023391175.1 Pseudomonadota bacterium | reverse complement strand
GCGTGAGGATCCCGACATGCTGATCGCGCTGGCGCCGGCCGGCGGCGATCTGCCCACCTTGCCGCCGGTCCCGTTCGGCGGGCGCTGGATGGGGAAGGCCAATGTGCTCGACCGGCATCCGCTCTATCGCTGGCCGGTGATCGATCAGGTGAGTCTCGCGACGCATCGCGATCGCGCCGCTGCCGAGGCGCCTCGACCGGCTCCGGTCCTCCCGGCGCGCGATGTCGGAAACGACGCGCGGGCGGCCTCGGTCATCCTCGGCCGGCGCAGCGCCCAGCGCTTCACGGCCAAGGGCAGCACGATGCCCAAGGAGGTGTTCCTCGGCCTCATCGACGCGCTGCTGCCGCGCGCGTCAGCGCCGTTCGATGGGTGGGACTTCGAGGCGCGGGTCCATCCGCTGCTGTTCGTGCATCGGGTGGAGGGGCTCGCGCCCGGCCTTTACGCCTTGCCGCGACGGGACGGCGTGATCGCGGATCTCAAGACCGCGCTGCGCTCCGATTTCACCTGGGAAAAGCCGGAGGGCTTGCCGCCCCACTTGCCGCTCTACCGTCTAGTGGAAACCGACTGCCGCGGCATCGCCCGCACCGTGAGCTGCCATCAGGCCATCGCCAGCGACAGTTCCTTCGCCCTCGCCATGCTGGCGGAGTTCGAGCCGCTGGTGACGGCGGAGGCGTGGCGCTACCGCCAGCTTCATTGGGAGGCGGGGATGGTCGGCCAGTCGCTCTATCTGGAAGCGGAGGCGGCGGGCTTCCGGGGCACCGGCATCGGCTGCTTCTTCGACGACGATTTGCACCAGCTGCTGGGGCTCGAAGGCGCCGCCTTCCAGTCCATCTACCACTTCACCGTCGGGCGCGCCGTCGTCGACGACCGCATCACAACCGAGCCGGCCTATCCCGGCCGGGGCGCCTGAGCGGGACCGGCGCCGGATTGGGAGAGACCATCATGAGACAGCGCACGCCCTTCCGCCGCATCGGCGTCGCGGAGGCGGTCGCCATCGTCGGCACGGGCAAGGCCCTGCTCCTCGATGTGCGCGACCCCAATTCCTTCGCCGCCGGCCATGTGGAGGGCGCGCGGAACATGGCGTTCGGCAATCTCGGCGACATCATCGGCACGACGCCGAAGCCGACGCCGGTGGTCATCTATTGCTATCACGGCAATGCCAGCCAGGAATATGCGCAGGCCTTGTCGGATTTCGGCTTCTCCGACGTGACGAGCGTGGACGGAGGCTATGAGGCCTGGCTCAACCACGCGCAGGCGCAAACGCCCGCTGAAGCGCTCGACCCCGCGCTCTTGACCTGGATCGTAAGCCGCGGCTATCCGCCGGATGGGCTGAACGCCACCGCCGAGAACGGCATGACGCCGCTGATGAAGGCCTGCGCCGAAGGGCTCGGCGAGACCGTCGCGGCCCTGATCGCGGCCGGCGCCGCCCTCGACATTCGCAATGCGGACGGCAATACGGCGCTGTGGATCGCCTGCGTGGGCGACCATCTCGACATTATCGACGCGCTGGTGGATGCGGGCATTGCGCTCGACAGCGCCAACGACAATGGCGCCACGGCGCTGATGTATGCCGCCTCGGCGGGCAAGGCCGGTGTGGTGGAGAGGCTGCTCGCGCGCGGCGCCGATCCCCGGCCCGAGACGCTGGATGGCTTCTCGGCGCTTGATCTCGCCTCCACCATCGAGTGCCTCACGCTGCTGCGACAGGCGACCAAAGCGGCCAAAGTGACAACGCCGGCCTGAGGTCCAAGTGTCGCGTCACGCTTTGTCCCGTGGACCGGGGCGTCCACCAGCGCTAAGCCTCCTGCTGTATCGGGACTGAGCGAGGATGATGCGCATGACCTACCGCTGGTGGACGCAGGCCACGGTCGATGCGCTCCTCGCCGAAGACGCGCCCTATGGCGACCTGACGACCGAAAGCCTCGGCCTCGCCGGGCGCGACGCGCGCCTCTCCATGGCGGTGCGCGGCGACACCACGCTCTGTGGCGTGGAGCTTGCGCGCGAACTGTTTCTCACTGCCGGCGCCAGGGCCGACCTGCTGGCGGCGAGCGGGGCGCGGGTGCCGAAGGGCGACACCTTCCTCCTCGCCGAGGGCGCAGCTGGCCCCATCTTCCGGGCCTGGAAGGTGGCGCAGACGCTGGTGGAATACCTCTCCGGCATCGCCACCCTCACCGCCGACATCGTGGCCGCCGCACGCGCGGTTTCGCCCGAGGTGGCGGTGGTGACGACGCGCAAGACCCTGCCCGGGGCCAAGGCGCAGATGATCGCCGCCATCCGTGCCGGCGGCGCCTTCCCGCACCGGCTCGGCTTGTCGGAGACGCTGCTGCTCTTCCCTGAACATGCCGCCTTCCTCGTCGATCCCGCCGAGGGCATCGCGCTTTTGCGACGGCAGGCGCCCGAGAAGACGGTGGTGGTGGAGGTGAAGACGCCGGAGGAGGCGGAGGCGCTTCTTCCCGCGCGGCCGGACGTGCTCCAGTGCGAGAAGATGACGCCGGACGACATCCGCCGGGTGGTCGCCGTCACTCTTGAGCGCTCGCCGACCACCAAGGTGGCGGCGGCCGGCGGGGTCAACCTCTCCAATGCTGCCGCCTATGCCGCGGCCGGCGCCCATGTGCTGGTGACGTCCGCGCCCTATTGGGCGAAGCCCGCCGACGTGAAGGTGGTGATCGGCCCGGCCTGAGCGGGCGGCTCGCGGGAGACATGTCTTTCACGGCCACAGACTGTGGCTCTTCTGCCCTCCGGCGTGATTTCGGCGACGTCGGCCAAGAAATGCCCGCAGGCCGACAGGTCGCTACGTAATTATACGTATGTGCGATTCCGACAAGACGGTGTGTCGCACGGGTCTCGTCTGTCGCGATCCTGTCGAACCTCGGACACGCTGGCCGGCTGTCGGCTTTGCGACAGATTCGCGATGCCCGGTTTTCATCGATTCCAGAATGACTTGTGGGGGTGGCATGGGCTTTGCGTGACCTTTGCCGGGCGCTGCTGGCGCGAGGTGGTCGGGATCGACGATCCGGCTCACCCGAGGCGCGGTTCAGCACCAGGGCCTTAGGGCCACGGGACTTGAGGAAGACACCATGCTCGCGAAGTCTCCATCGGTGACATCTGGGCGCTCCGGCCGGGCCTCGGCGGAGGCTGGCGGTTCGGCGAAGGGGGCTGCGGCCACCCGCACGGTCTTCCTCAACGACACCACGCTCCGAGACGGCGAGCAGGCGCCCGGCGTCGCCTTCACCCGCAAGGAGAAGATCGAGATCGCCGAGGCGCTGGCCGCCGCCGGCGTGCCCGAGATCGAGGCCGGCACCCCTGCCATGGGTGACGAGGAGATCGAGACGCTGCGCTCCATCGTCTCCCTCAAGCTGCCGCTCCGCGTCGCCGCCTGGTGCCGCATGAGCGAGGAGGACCTGTTCGCGGCCGTCTCGGCCGGGGTGAGCTACGTCAATCTCTCCATCCCCACCTCCGACCGCCAGCTTCAGGGCAAGCTGAAC
>JAEWBL010000327.1 GCA_023391175.1 Pseudomonadota bacterium | reverse complement strand
ATGCGGCGCCATCAGCATCGGCGACCCGTCCTTGGAATGGATCATCCAGCCGCAGATGAGGTCGCCGAGCCCATCGGCGGCGAGGTCCGCGCCGGTGAGCACGTCCACGACGCCCGGCATGGCCTTGGCCGCGGTCGCATCGATGTGGCGAATGCGGGCGTGCGCGTAGGGCGAGCGGACGAAATAGGCGTAGGCCTGCCCGGGACGATCGAGATCGTCCGTGTATCGGCCCTTGCCGGTGATGAAGCGGTGATCTTCCTTGCGCCGGACCGCGGCGCCGATGGGCGTGACGGAGCTGGAAACGCTGGCGTTCATCGGGATCCTCCCGGCGCCGCCCTTCGCGGGCGGGCTATGTCTGCGAAATGCGTGGCGGACGGGGTGCGGCAGCCGCCTATTCGGCGGCGCGCGGCGCCTCGGCGGAGCCCATGGCGGCGGCGCCCGCGGCGACGGCCTTGACGATGTTGTGGTAGCCCGTGCAGCGGCAGATGTTGCCGTCGAGGTTCTCGCGGATGGTCGTCTCGTCGAGGTCCGGGCCGAAGCGGGCCACGAGATCCACCGCACTCATGATCATGCCCGGCGTGCAGAAGCCGCACTGCAGGCCATGATTCTCGCGGAAGGCTTCCTGCATGGGGTGCAGCTTTCCGCCGGTCGCCAGCCCCTCGATGGTGGTGACGGAGGCGCCATCCGCCTGCGCGGCGAGCATGGTGCAGGACTTCACCGCAACCCCGTCGAGATGGACGACGCAGGCGCCGCACTGGCTGGTGTCGCAGCCCACGTGCGTGCCGGTCAGGTCCAGCGTCTCGCGCAGGAACTGCACCAGCAGGGTGCGCGGATCGACCTCGGCTGAGACGGACTTGCCGTTCACGGTCAGACGGACGGGGACGCGAACGATGGTCGTCGCCTCGGACATGCCTCACCTCCCTGAGCCGGCGCCTCTCCGGCGCGGGGTTCGTCCCCGCGTCCGGCGTTTACGGCGGCCGGCCGTTTTTCATTCCTCCAATGTGGGACGGCGCCGGTGACGCGGTCAAGACGGGGGTGCTCCGATGGGGGAGCCCGTCACGCTCTCGTGCGCGCGGGCTCTGGCAGGGGCAAAGCATCGTCCTCGGCGATCAGCGAGGGCTCGCTCTCCTCCGCCTCAATGATCGCCAGTGCATCAGCCCGCGAGGCGAAGCGGTTGGCGATGACCCCGACGATGACCAGCTGGAGGAAGTGGTAGAGCATGATGGGCGTGATGATGAGCGACAGGGCCGGCGCCGCGCCGAACATCACGTGCGCCATGGGCAGGCCCGTCGCCAGCGACTTCTTGGAGCCGCAGAAGGCCACCGCCACCGTGTCCGGCGCGGAAAAGCCCATCAGCCGGCACACCCCGCGGGTCAGCGCGTAGACCACCGCGAACAGGCCGACCACGGCGACGATCACCTCGGCCAGCAAAAGCGGGCTGAGCCCCTTCCAAACACCCGAGACCACGCTGTCGCAGAAGGAATTGTAGACGATGGCGAGGATCACCACCCGGTCCGCCGCCTTCACCACCGCGCGGTGGCGCTCCACCGTCTTGAGCAACAGCGGCCGCAGTGCCTGACCGATGGCGAGGGGCAGCACCACCAGCGTCACCAGCTTCAGGATGACCGCGCCGAGGTCCATGCCGTCACCCACGGCGTGGAGATACCACGCCATGAGGGCCGGGGTGGCGAACACGCCGATGAGGCTGGAGATGGAGGCGTTGAAGATGGCCACCGGCACGTTGCCGCGCGCCAGCGAGGTCATCGCCACCGAGGACGACACGGTGGAGGGCAGCGCCGCGAGGAAGAAGAAGCCGATGGCGAGCGGCTCGGGAAACAGCCCGCCAGCCAGCGCCAGCGCACCCACCACCACGGCGGGGAAGACAAGGAAGGTGGTCGCCTGCACCACGAGGTGGAGGTCCCAGCGCGCCGCGCTCTCGAAGAGCCGCCGCGGGGAGAGCGAGACGCCATAGAGCAGGAAGATGACCGCCACGCCCCACGTTGCCGCCTTGTCGGCATGGAGGATGCCGCCGGTGACGCCCGGCCTGGGCCAGGCGAGGGCAAGGACGACGGCGGTGGCGAGGGCGACGAGAAAGGGATCGAGCTTCAGTCGTGACAACATGAGCCGTGTGACGAGGCGTGGGGATGATGTCCCCTCCCCGCGGCCGTTTCCCGTCCCCATCGGAGCCCGCTGCGCCTGAGGCGCCGAAGGCTCCGCTTGTGCCGCATCGGAAGCATCTGAGATGCCCGCGGCGGCCCTGCCGATCTTGTTGTCGACAATATACCAGAAAGGTATCCGCCTGCACTTGCCCCCGCAAGGGCGAAATAAAGGCAGTGGAAGCTTGGCAGAAGGCTGTGGTTGACGGGGGCGGCGACGCAATTGTGTCAGCCGATGGGCCGGGTTATGACTCTCTGATACGGCAGCGCACAATCATCGGGCACGATGAGATAAGAGGCGCCCGAACAGAGGGGTTCAAGCGGCGGATGGATGTCTTCCTCCAGCAGCTCATCAACGGATTGACCCTCGGGTCGATCTACGGACTGATCGCCATCGGCTACACGATGGTCTTCGGCATCATCGGAATGGTGAACTTCGCCCACGGCGACGTGTTCATGGTCAGCGCCTTCATCGCGCTCATCTGCGTGCTGCTGCTGACGACGGTGATCGGCCTCAGCTCCATCTTCCTCATCCTCGCCATCACGCTGGTTGTGGCGATGCTGTTCACCGGCCTCGTGAGCTGGACCATCGAGCGGGTGGCCTACCGCCCGTTGCGCGGCTCCTTCCGCCTCGCGCCGATGATCTCCGCCATCGGCATGTCCATCCTGCTCTCCAATTTCGTGCAGGTGGCGCAGGGCCCCCGCAACAAGCCGCTGCCGCCCATGGTCACGGACGTGATCGTCGTCATGGAGAACAACGGCTATCAGGTCACGCTGGCCTACAAGCAGGTCATCATCATGGTGGGGACGGCGGTGCTGCTGGCGGGCTTCTGGTATCTCGTCCAGAAGACGTCCCTCGGCCGCGCGCAGCGGGCCTGCGAGCAGGACCGCAAGATGGCGGCGCTGCTGGGCGTGAACGTGGACCAGACCATCGCCCTCACCTTCGTCATCGGCGCCGCACTCGCCGCCGTCGCGGGCGTCATGTACCTCATGTATTACGGCGTGGTGAACTTCGCCGACGGCTTCGTGCCGGGGGTGAAGGCCTTCACCGCCGCCGTGCTGGGGGGCATCGGCTCGCTGCCGGGGGCGGTGCTCGGCGGCATCCTCATCGGTCTCATCGAGACCTTCTGGTCGGCCTATTTCTCCATCGAATACAAGGATGTGGCGGCGTTCTCCATCCTTGTCGTCACACTCATCTTCCTGCCGCAGGGCCTGCTCGGCCGGCCGGAAGTGGAGAAGGTGTGATGGCGACCGTATCCGGTCCGGGGCTCAACGATCTGGGACTGCCCGATCCCACCGTGGTGCTCGATCCGGTCGCGCTGCCGCCCCCCGGGCCGGAGCGGCGGCCCTCGGCAGTGGCGGGTGCGATCAGGGACGCCATCGTCAGCGGCCTTCTGACGGCGCTGCTGCTGCTTCCGCTCGTCGGCTTCCGCGCCAGCGAATCGGGCACCGGCTCGCTGGTCCTCACCTATCGCTTCGGACTCGTCGCCATCTTCGCGGGCATCGTGATGGTGGGACGCTTCGTCCTCATGATCACGGTGTGGAATCCGAGCCGGCCGCCCCGCCGCGTCTCCACCACGCCCGGCGCCATGGCCCGTCTCGGCGCGCTGGCCGCGCCGGCGGTGAAGCCGGTGTTCTTCAGCTTCGCCATCCTCTATCCGTTCCTGTCCATTCTCCTCGCCGGCGGGCTCAGCCCGAGCCGCTACTGGGTGGACCTCGGCATCTACATCCTCACCTATGTGATGCTGGGATGGGGGCTGAACATCGTGGTCGGCCTCGCCGGCCTTCTCGATCTCGGCTACGTCGCCTTCTATGCGGTGGGTGCCTATACGTTCGCCCTCCTCTCCACCAGCGTGCCCATCAACGACTTCTTCGCCGGCACGCTGGGGGACGATTTCTGGACCGCCTGGGCGTTCTGGATCTGCCTGCCCCTCTCGGGCCTCCTCGCGGCCATGTGGGGCGTCATCCTCGGCTTCCCGGTGCTGCGCCTGCGCGGCGACTATCTCGCCATCGTCACCCTGGCCTTCGGCGAGATCATCCGCCTCGTGCTCATCAATTGGGTGTCGCTGACCAACGGCGGCGCGGGCATCTCCTCCATCCCGCCGATCACCTTCTTCGGCGTGCCGTTCGATTCCTCCGAGACGGGGTTCGCGAGCATCTTCGGGCTGGAGTTCAACTCCATGCACCGGATGTTCTTCCTTTATTTCGTCATCCTCGGCCTCGCCGCGCTCACTGCGGTGGTCACCATCCGGCTGAGGAAGATGCCGGTGGGCCGGGCCTGGGAAGCGCTGCGCGAGGATGAGATCGCGTGCCGCTCGCTCGGCATCAACACGACGCTCACCAAGCTCACCGCCTTCGCCACCGGCGCCATGTTCGGCGGCTTCGCCGGCGCCTTCTTCGCGGTGCGCATCCGCTTCGTCTCGCCCGAGAGCTTCACCTTCATGGAATCGGCGGTGATCCTCGCCATCGTGGTGCTGGGCGGCATGGGCTCGCAGATGGGCGTCGCGGGCGCGGCGATCCTGCTCATCGGCGGCATGGAACTTCTGCGCAACCTGTCCTTCCTCAAGGCCGACTTCCTCTTCGGCCCGGACTTCGACCCCTCCCTCTACCGCATGCTCATCTTTGGCTTCGCCATGGTGGCGGTCATGGTGTGGCGTCCGCGCGGCCTCGTCTCCAGCCGCATGCCGACCATCTTCCTGAAGGAGCGCAAGGCGGTGTCGGGATCGCTCGTGAAGGAAGGGCACGGCTGATGGCGGGCGAGCCCCTCTCCCCGGCCCGGTCCTGGGATCGCAATCCGATCCTGAAGGTCGATCACCTGTCCATGCGCTTCGGCGGTCTCGTCGCCGTCAACGACGTGTCCTTCGCCGCCGGGCGGGGCGAGGTGACGGCGGTGATCGGCCCCAACGGTGCCGGCAAGACCACGGTGTTCAACTGCATCACCGGCTTCTACAAGCCCTCAACCGGCCGCCTCGCTCTGTTCCACGGCGGCCCGGCGACCGACGCGGAAGTGGATGGCGTCACCGCCTCGGGCCTCGCCTGGGGCAAGTCTCAGGCTGGCGCGCTCTACCTGCTGGAGCGCCTGCCCGACCACAAGGTGGCCTCCTGGGCACGGGTGGCGCGCACCTTCCAGAACATCCGCCTGTTCTCGGGCATGACGATCCTCGAAAACCTGCTGGTGGCGCAGCACATGTCGCTGACCACCTCCGGCCTTCTCAACCCCGCAGCCATCCTCAACCTGCCGTCCTGGCAGCGGAAGCAGAAGGGCGCCGTGGACCGCGCGCTCTACTGGCTCAACAAGATCGGTCTCATCGACCGTGCGGACGATCCGGCGGGCGACCTGCCCTATGGCGACCAGCGGCGGCTTGAGATCGCCCGCGCCATGTGTACCGACCCGGTGCTGCTTTGCCTCGACGAGCCCGCCGCCGGCCTCAACCCGCGCGAATCCGCGGCGCTGAACGAGCTGCTGCTCTCCATCCGGCGCGAGCACCAGGCCTCCATCCTGCTCATCGAACACGACATGTCGGTGGTGATGGAAATCTCGGACCACGTGGTCGTGCTGGAATACGGCTCCAAGATCGCCGACGGCACGCCGGACGAGGTGCGCAACGATCCGCGCGTCATCGCCTCCTATCTCGGGGTCGAGGACGAGGAAGAGGCCGTCGCCGTGGTGGAGGCCGGGGCATGAGCGCCGAAACCGTCGCCACAACCGCCCCCGCCCCGGCCGCGCGCAAGGCGCCGCTGCTCTCCGTATCGGGCGTCACCGCCTATTACGGCAACATCATCGCGCTCAAGGGCGTGGACATCGAGGTGAATGAGGGCGAGATCGTCACCCTCATCGGCGCCAACGGGGCCGGCAAGTCCACCCTGATGATGACCATCTGCGGCAGCCCCCGCGCCCGCGACGGTCGCATCGTCTATGCCGGGCGGGACATCACGGCCCTGCCCACCCACGAGATCATGCGCCTCAGGATCGCCCAGTCGCCCGAAGGCCGGCGCATCTTCCCGCGCATGACCGTCTACGAGAACCTGCAGATGGGCGCGGCGGTGGAGGGCGGCACCCACTTCGCGGAAGATCTCGAGCGCATGTTCGAGATGTTCCCCCGCCTCAAGGAGCGCCTCCAGCAGCGCGGCGGCACGCTCTCGGGCGGCGAGCAGCAGATGCTGGCCATTGCCCGCGCGCTCATGAGCCGGCCGCGCCTGCTGCTGCTGGACGAGCCCTCCCTCGGCCTCGCCCCGCTGGTGGTGCGGCAGATCTTCGAGGCCATCCGCACGCTGAACGCCACCGAGGGCCTCAC
>JAEWBL010000325.1 GCA_023391175.1 Pseudomonadota bacterium | reverse complement strand
CGCAGGGACCACTTCCGCTATCCGCTCCGCGAGGCCGACGGCCGCGCCTCCGCCGCTTCCCAGATCGACCTCGCCAAGGTCGCGAAGGAGCGCGGCATCAAGTATTTCCTGATTTCCTACGTGGACCTGTTCGGCGGCCTGCGCGCCAAGCTGGTGCCCGCCGCCGCCATCGGCCCGATGCAGAAGGAAGGCGCTGGCTTCGCCGGCTTCGCCACCTGGCTCGACATGTCCCCGGCCGACCCCGACCTTTTCGCCGTGCCGG
This sequence comes from Pseudomonadota bacterium, assembly GCA_023391175.1. Taxonomy (GTDB): domain Bacteria; phylum Pseudomonadota; class Alphaproteobacteria; order Rhizobiales; family Xanthobacteraceae; genus Xanthobacter. The sequence goes on along the minus strand of JAEWBL010000325.1, from coordinate 3,178 downwards.
ATCCGACCAGCCTCATCCAGCTGCCGTGGAAGGAGGAAATCGGCTGGCTCGCCGCGGACCTCTACATGGACGGCAAGGAAGTGGAGCAGGCGCCCCGCACGCTCCTGAAGCGGCAGCTCGCCGCCGCGGCGCGCCTCGGCTACGAGATCAAGACCGGCGTCGAGTGCGAATACTTCCTCATCACGCCGGACGGCAAGGGCATCTCGGACACCGCCGACACCGCCGAGAAGCCATGCTACGACCAGTCCGCCCTCATGCGCCGCTACGATGTCATCAAAGACATCTGCGACGCCATGCTCAAGCTCGGCTGGGGCGCCTACCAGAACGACCATGAGGACGCCAACGGCCAGTTCGAGATGAACTGGAACTACGACAACGCGCTCCTCACCGCCGACCGGCACGTCTTTTTCAAATACATGGTGAAGACCATCGCCGAGCAGCACGGCCTGCGCGCGACCTTCATGCCGAAGCCCTTCATCAACCTCACCGGCTCCGGCTGCCACGCCCATGTGTCCATGTGGCAGAAGGGCAAGAATGCCTTCTCCGATCCCAAGGGCGAGCTGGGCGTCTCGGAGCTCGGCTACCACTTCATCGGCGGCCTCATCCACAATGCGGACGCGCTCTGCGCCCTCACCAATCCCACGGTGAATTCCTACAAGCGCATCAACGCCCCGCGCACCATCTCGGGTGCCACCTGGGCGCCGAACACCGTCACCTACACCGGCAACAACCGCACCCACATGATCCGCATCCCCGATGCGGGCCGGTTCGAGTTCCGCCTCGCCGACGGCGCGGCCAACCCCTACCTGCTGCAGGCGGGCCTCGCGGCCGCCGGCCTCGACGGCATCGAGAACAAGCGCGATCCGGGCAAGCGCCTCGACATCAACATGTACACCGAGGGGCACAAGGTGAAGGGCGCCAAGCGCCTGCCGCTCAACCTGCTCGACGCCATGCGTGCGCTGGAGAAGTCCAAGGTGCTGGCGGATCGCCTCGGCAAGCCCTTCGTGGACGGCTACCTGAAGCTGAAGAACGAGGAATGGAACGCCTTCTCGCGCCACCTCACCCAATGGGAAAGGGACAACACCCTCGACATCTGAGCCCTGCTCTGTCGGTTGTCCCCGAGAGCCCGGCGCATTCCCCGCGCCGGGCTCTCACTTTTTGGGAGCCTCACTCCGGCGCGGGCGTCGCCAGGGGCTTGTCCTTTTCGACGATGTAGGTGATGGCGAGCTTCGTCTTGTCGCCCCCCACCTGGAAGGCGTGCGGCACCTCGGGCGGGATCTGGAAGCCGTCGCCTGGCGCCAGTGTGCGGTCGGGCTGGCCCTTCACCGAGAGCACGCCGCCGCCGGCGATGAGATAGGTGCTCTCGATGCCGGGATGGGTGTGGCGCGCGACCTTCAGGCCGCCGTCGAACTCCGCCTCCATGAGGATGGCGACGTATTTGTCCCCCGGCATGTCGGTGCGGCCGAGCACCTTGCGCGTGATTCCGGTTGGGGCGGGAGCGGGGGCGGCTTGTCCCTGAGCCATGGCCTGCGTGCCGCCGACCTGCGTGGCGGCGAACCCCGCCAGGGAGCAGATGGCGCAGGAGATGAACCGGCGTCGAGCGAGCATGATGTGTCCTCCCAGCTTTGGCCCGCGCGCCGCGCAGGCGCTTCAGGATAGTGGGATTTCCGTCCGCCGCGAGAGACACGATCACCGCAAATGAAGAAGGCGCCGCCCCAGGGGACGGCGCCTCCTTTTCAAGGGTATGGGCGTGCGTCAGCGCTGGGCGACGTAGGGCGCGAGGCGGCCCACGGTGAAGATCTGGACGCGCCGGTTGATGGGATCGGTCGGCTTCTTCGGATCGAGCAGCACTTCCTCGCCGAGGCCCACCGCTTCAAGACGGGTGGGATTGATGTTGAACACGCTGACGAGCGCGCTCACCACCGCGTCGGCGCGGGCCTGGCTGAGCTTGAGGTTCACGTCACGCGGGCCGGTGACATCCGTGTTGCCGGTGACGATGAACTTGTAGCCGTGCAGGATGGGGTTGTGCATGGCGTCGGCGATGGCGCCGAGCGTGCCGTAGGACGACGGCTCGATGATCGCCGAGCCGAGGCGGAACTGGATCTGCACGTTGATCTGGGGCAGCTGGTCCAGCTTCAGGGCCAGCGACGGGCGGGTGAGCTGCTCGCCCGGATTCTGGGCCATGTGGGTCTGGACCATGCTGCGCAGCTGCTGCGCGGTGATGGTCGGGGCCTTTTCGCTCAGGCCTTGCAGACCCTGGAGGATCTGGCCATCGGAGAGCGCGGTCTGGGCATGAGCCGGGGTGATCGCCGGCACGGCGGCGGCGAGCAGCGCGGCCAGCGCAAGACGGGTCAGAGGCGAGGTCATCGCAAAGCGTCCTTCGTTCGGGTGCGAGGATGTGGAGAGGACGCTCAGCGGTAGCCGGCGTTGGTGATGGCGGCGTTGCATTTGTCGCTCACGACCCGCGTCGCCTGGAGCAGGCAGGAGAGCAGATTGCCGTCCTGCGGCACCATGCCGGGGCACAGGCGCGCCGTGTCGGCCGAACAGACCTCCTGAATGGAATCCTGCGCCGCGTCGCGCTCGGCGATGGAGGCCTTTGCGGTCGCGTAGTCAGCTTTGCACTTGGCGCTGACCTGATTGATCTTGCCGTCCATGCAGGCGAGCAGCTTGCCCTCGCCCAGATTCACGTTGGAGCAGAACTTGTTGATGTCCGCCCCGCAGCTGCGTGCCAGGAGCGCGCCGGCCTGCGCATAGCTCATGGTCTGGGCGCCTGCCGCAGAGGCAGACCCAGCCTGGATTACCGCTGCAAATAGAACTCCGCCGATCTTCATGATTTTCCCCAGCCCGTCTCAAGTGAAGTCTTCAAGACGACGTAGGGGTATCATCAAACGGTATCGGCCGACAGCGGGCATGGACATGACCGGCACCGGACTTTTCGGAACAAACTTAACGGCATGAGGAAAGCTTGACTGTTCCCGCATGAACAGGATGGCGTCATTAAGCTTGGCCTTGAGCGTTGGGCGGATATCGTGCGCCGGCTATTCGAGCGTCTCGCCGAGCCACGGCAACGCGGCGCGCAGGGCCGGCAGCACATCGTTCTCCAGCGTCTGCCGGCAGAAGCGCGCCACGTCGTGCGGCAGCCGGCCGAGTTCCTGCCGCCGGCCGATCAGCGTCAGAC
>JAEWBL010000306.1 GCA_023391175.1 Pseudomonadota bacterium | reverse complement strand
CATGTTGGGGAGCGTCCATGGAATCGTCGTCTGCATCCGCGTGGCCCAAGGGCCGGGCCGGATGGACCCTGCCTTTGCGGCTGTTGTTCGCCCTCGCCGTGGTGACGGCCATGGTTCTGCTCTCCGGCGTTCTGCTCTGGCAGGCCTGGACCAATGGGCGGGATGCGTTGCTGAACGCGACACTGGAACGCGCGGCTCTGCTGGGCCAGCTCATCACGGAGAAGGTGGAGAACCGCGCCCTGCCCGGCACGGTGGCGTTGGAGATCCTCGCCAGCGACGGCAGCGCGGTGACCGGCGGGCCGGACACGCTGCTCGATCACCTCGGGGCGCTGCGACCGGTGTTCGCCAGCATGCCCTTCCTCAGCTCCATCACCTTCGCCTATGGCGACGGGAATTTCGTGCGGCTGCTGGCGCTCGATCCGCCCGGCGCGGCCCGCCAGTCAGCGCCGGGGGGCACGCGCTTCCTCGCCCATATCATCACGGCGGAGCAGGCCGCCGGGCCGGCTGGCCTGCCCGCCGGCATCTGGCGCTTCTACGACGAGGACATGCGCACGATTGCGGAGCGTCCCGCCGCGACGTCGCTCCCGCGCGATCCTCGCCGGCGCGAATGGTATCTCGGCGCTATGGCGCAGCCGGGCCAGCATGTGACCGCGCCCTATGTGTTCCCGTCGACCGGCGAGATGGGCGTCACGGCCAGCCGCAAGGTGGCGGGGGTCGATGCGGTGATCGGCCTCGATCTCTCGCTGACCGACATCGCCCGCGAGTTGGACGGCTTGCGGCCTACGCCCGGGACCGAGGTGGCGATCGTCGATCAGGCAGGCTGGGTTATCGCCTATGCCGGCACCGTCTCCGCCATGCCGGATAAGATCGTGCCCCTGCGCGACCTTAAGTCGGGTCCGCTCGCCGAACTGGACGGTCTCGCCATGCCCGCGCGCGGGCCGGCGCGCTTCATCGCCGCCGGACAGGGCTGGCTGGGCGTCAAGGCGCAGCTCAATGCCCGCGCCGATCGGCGCAACACGCTGGTCATGGCGGTGCCGCGCAATGAGGTCCTCGCCCCGCTGCGGGCGCGCCTGGAACGCCAGATGTGGGTCAGCGGCGGCATCGCGCTCGGCTTCATCGTCATCGGCTGGTTCGCCGGTCAGCGCCTCGGGCACGGGCTGAACGAACTGGCCGAGCAGGCCCTGCGCCTGACCCGGTTCGACTTCGGCCGCCCGGCCAGGGTGGGCAGCTTCATCCGCGAGATCGCCGACTTCCACAGGGTGCTCGACACGGTGGGCGAGACCATCCGCGACTTCCTCGCCACCAGCGAGATTATCGCCTGCGAGCCGCAGCTCGACCGGATGCTGGAGCAGGTGCTCGCCGCCACCGTGAAGGGTACGTCCTGTACGCGCGGGGTGGTCTACCTGGTGGATGGAGCGTCCCGCGACCTGCAGGTCGCCGCCGATGTCCGCGAGGAGGCCGACGCCTCCGCCGACATGCCGGCGGTGCTGCCCCTGTCCGTGCTCGATGCGCCGGAGACGGTCGGGCCGGTCGATGCCGGCGGCGCGGAGCGGCTTGCGCTGCCGCTGCGCGACCGCAAAGGGCGCCCCATCGGCCTCCTGGTGCTGGTCCATGGCGCCGATGCCGTTCACCATAGCGGCGCCTTCATCGCCTTCGCGCGCCAGCTTTCCGGCACGCTTGCCATCTCCATCGAGACGCGGCGGCTGATGGAGGAGCAAGGGCGGCTGCTGGAAGGGTTGATCCTTCTCGTGGCCGACGCCATCGACGCCAAGAGCCCCTATACCGGCGCCCATTGCCGCCGCGTGCCGGAACTGGCCGACATGATCGTCTCGCGCATGGCCGCCGACGCGGACGGCCCCTATCGCGACTTCACCCTCAGCGAGGGAGATCGCCGCGCCTTTCGGGTGGGCTCCTGGCTGCACGATTGCGGCAAGGTGACGAGTCCCGAGCACATCATCGACAAGGCGACCAAGCTCGAGGCGGTCCACAACCGCATCCACGAGGTGCGCACCCGCTTCGAGGTGCTGCTGCGCGATGCCCGCATCGCCCATCTCACGCGCCTCGCCGCCGGCGCGGATGCGTCCGCCTCGGCGCAGATGCTGGCCGAGGAGGAGGCGCGTCTTGCTGACGACTTCGCCTTCGTCGCCCGCTCCAATGTGGGTGGGGAGTTCATGACCGACGAGTCCCTCGCCCGCCTCGCCGAGATCGCGAAGCGCACCTGGACCCGGCATTTCGACGACCGGCTCGGCCTGTCGCGGGAGGAGGAGGCGCATCTCGCCGGCCTTCCGGCCCCCGCGCTGCCGGCCGAGGAGCATCTTCTCGCCGACAAGCCCGAGCACATCCACCCCTGGGGCTCCATCCGGCCTCCGGTCGAGAAGGGCGATCCGGCCAATCGCTACGGCTTCGACATGCGCCTGCCGCCGGCCGCCCAGAACCTCGGCGAACTCTACAACCTCTCCATCCGCCGCGGTACGCTGAACGACGAGGAGCGGTTCAAGGTCAACGACCACGTGGTGCAGACCTATATCATGCTCAAGGCGCTGCCCTGGCCCGAAGGGCTGGAGCGGGTGCCCGAACTCGCCGCCACCCATCACGAGCGCATGGACGGCAAGGGCTATCCCCGCCGCATCGCCGCCGACGGCCTCACACTGCCCGAGCGGGTGATGGCG
>JAEWBL010000300.1 GCA_023391175.1 Pseudomonadota bacterium | reverse complement strand
GTCTACGAGTGGATCGAGGAGGGGGCGGACGCGCCGCGTTTCCAGATCAACGCGCAGAACTGCGTCCACTGCAAGACCTGCGACATCACGCACCCCAACCAGAACAACCCCTGGACCGCCCCCGAGGGTGGCGGTGGGCCCAACTATCCAAATATGTGAGGGACGCATCACGACCGGGAGGGAGGCAACCTGAACTGCGTTTCCAGGTGCGGATTTGCGGTCTTATGCCGCTGCCGCCGACCTCGGCGGCTTTCGGTTGCGGTGGCTGGGCGGATTGCTGGCACGAAGGGAAGCCGGTTTGGAAGCACCTGACGCCGCGGCCGCTTCTTCCTGCTCGACGAGGTGATTATCTCGTTTGGCCTCCTCTATGGGGACCACCTTGCTTCCAGTTACGTACGGTTGGCAGTCCCCACAGACCGAACAAAAAGCAAGAGACCGCTTTTCGGCGAGACGCCAACGTCTGCTCCTGTGAAGGGTTTCGGATGCCGGCCCGATCACGACAGCGGGACTGGGCATGCGGGCCGGCGTCGGAAAGCCTCCAGGGGAGGAAACCGCGGTTCGACGTGCACGACGGTCGAGGTCTTTGCGGTGCTATGGGGATTTGAGGCAGGCGTTGACGGGGGAGACACCGATCGAGGGACCGATATCGAGGTACATGATGGGGCCAATGCACTCCGGTCGTGTTCCGGTCTTCGCGGCAACAACATCTTTCCGGTGCCGCAATGATGATGGACGCGGCCTTGCCGATGACAAAGCGCGTGCGGCCCCGATGCCGGAGATGGCGTTGCCTTCGACGAGACACTGGTGCCGGGGAACGGGCTCGGCGCTCATGAGCTGTCGAACCTGAAGGGTTCAGCGGACCATGTCCGGGGCAGTGCCCCATGGGCGAACGTCTCGATGACGGTCATGGAGCCGCCGCAGCACCGGCAGCGCAGAGCTGTTGCCTCCTTTTTCTCGTCGACGGAGGATGGCGCCAGGCGTTGCGAGTTCTCCTCCCGCGGCTCCAGCAGCGCGCGGATCCTGTCGATGTTGGCGGCGCGGACCGCGCTGGCGAACAGGCCGTAGTGCCGGATGCGGTGGATGAACTCGTCCGCCGGCAGGATCAAGGCCTTGATCCAGCCGTTGCCGGTGGCCTTGGCCCGGGCGCGATAGTCCTTCCAGCGGAAGGTGACCCCACGGTCGTCCATGGAGATGAGCCGGCTGTTGGAGATGGCGACGCGGTGCGTGTAGCGCGACAGATAGGCCAGCACCGCGGCAGGGCCGGCGAACGGACGCTTGGCGTAGACCAACCCACTCGGCGCGGCGCAGGGGTGCCAGCATGGCCTCGAACGCCCCCTTCTCCGCCAGCGGGACGAGATCACCGAAGAAGGCGAGCCGGCCGGTGGCGTGGAGCCTCCGCAGACCGTCGAGGAAGAAGCCGCCGGAACAGGGGGGACAGCACCCGCACCGGCAGGAAGAACCGGGCTCGGCCGGCAATCCAGCGGGTACCATCAGTCGAGAGCCCGCCGCCGGGCACCACGGCATGGATATGGGGATGGTGGGTGAGCGCCGATCCCCAGGTATGGAGCACCGCAGTGATGCCGATGCGGACGCCGAGATGCCTCGGGTCAGCGGCGATGGTGGCCAGAGGCATACGTCACCTCGCGCCGGCAGCGGAAGAAGGTGGAGATGCTGTTCGCCCACCTGAAGCGCATCCTCAGGCTCGACCGCCTGCGACTGCGCGGCCCGAACAGTGCCCGGGACGAGTTCCATCTCGCTGCCACCGCTCAGAACCTCAGGAAGCTCGCCAAGCTGGTGCCCAACGGCCCCAGAGCCGTGACGGCTTGAAGGAGAAGCGCACGCCCCTCACGAGTGCCAATGTCGCCACGCCTCCAGCGCCGACTTTTTCAACGGAATCGGCGCGATCTGGAGGTCCGCGGATGCGGTGGACCGAGGCCGGTCACCCCTCGGAGAGCGGCAACCGGTCCAGGTCGGCGATGAGACCGGGGCCGGCCGGCTCCCAGCCCAGCTTCTTCCGAGTCTGCTCGCTCGAGGCAGGCAAGCTGTGGGTCATGAAGGAGGAAAGCCAGCCGAAGTGGGTCTCCGCCGCCTCCGGAGCGATGGGCGTGACCGGAAGCTGGAGCCGTCGGCCGACCGCTTCCACGATATGGCGGAACAGCACGCCTTCTTCCGCCACTGCATGGTACCTGGCCGACGGCTCAGCCCTTTCGACGGCCAGCCGATAGAGGCGCGCGACGTCGAGGACATGGGCGGCGGGCCAGCAATTCTCGCCGTCTCCCACATAGGTGCACACGCCTTGCGCGCGGAACATCGCGATGGCGTAGCTGACGAGCCCTTGCCGGGCCGTGTCGTGCACTTGCGGCAGGCGCACCACCGAAACGTTGGCGCCATCGGCGGCGAGGGCGGCGGCAGCCTCTTCCGAGGCCGCGCGGGGATTGGTTTGCGAACTCAGCGCCGCATTATCTTCCTTGGCGGGCGCGCCGGGCGCGGTTTTCGCGATGGCGGTCCCGGAGGTCACGATCAGAGGACGGCTGGAACCGGCGAGTGTGGAGCCGAGCGCCAGGATGACCCGGCGGTCGTCCTCGCAATTGGCGACGAATTTCGAGAAATCGTGGTTGAATGCCAGATGGATGACGCCGTCGCATTGGGCCGCAGCACAGGTCAGATCTTGCAAATCCTCGAGCGATCCCCGATGAACCCCGGCGCCGGTGTTCAGCAACGCCGTCGCCTTCTCCGGCGAACGGGCCAGCCCGAGCACCTGGTGGCCGGCTGCGATCAATTCCTTGACGACGGCGGAGCCGATAAAGCCGGTCGCGCCGGTGACAAACACACGCATGGGAAAGGTCTCCGCGGGTTGACGGGAGACGGGTTTCGGCGCCTTAGCTATCCGGGTAAAGTCGTGAGCTTATACGGGTATAATGACTAACAGCATGGCCGATCCCACGCGCGACGAAAACCGGCTCGGGGCCTATCTGAAGGATCGGCGCGGGAAGCTCGATCCTGCCGCCCTCGGCTTTTCCCCGGCGCGGCGGCGCACCCCCGGCCTGCGCCGGGAGGAGGTGGCGCAACGCGCCAATATCAGCCCCACCTGGTACACGTGGCTGGAGCAGGGACGCGGCGGCGCCCCTTCCGCCGACGTGCTCAACCGTATCGCGCGCGCCTTGATGCTGACCGACCTGGAGCGCGAGCATCTCTTCCTGCTCGGTCTCGGCCGCGCCCCCGAAGTGCGCTACAGGAAGAATGACGACGTCTCGCCCCGTCTGCAGCACGTGCTCGATGCGCTCGACCCCAGTCCCGCCTTCATCCGGACCGCATTGTGGGACGTGGTCGCCTGGAACAGGGCGGCGACGGTGATGCTCACCGATTACGGCAAGCTGCCGCCGGAGGAGCGCAACATTCTGCGCTTCATCTTCCTCGATCCACGGGTGCGCGCCGCCCAGGCGGACTGGGAGAGCGTCGCGCGGCTCGTGGTCGGCGCGTTCCGCGCGGCGGCGGCGCGAGCGGGTGCTGCGGCGGAAATAAAACCCCTCGTCGAAGAGCTCTGCCGTCTCAGCCCGGAATTCGCGGCCCTGTGGCGCGACAACGACATCCATGGCCAGGGCGAAGGCCTCAAGCACATCCGCCACCCGGTTCTGGGCACCGTGACGCTTGAATTCTCCACCTTCACGGTGGAGGGCCGCTCTGATCTCAGCATGGTCGTCTACAATCCGGCGACCCCTGCCGATGCGGCGAGGATCAGGGGTTTGGTGGAGGCGAAGGCTGGTTCTGAGTGAAGAGCGACGGTGCGAGCGGGGGCGATCTCGGGAAGGACTTCAATGTCTGGAAGGGGAGCGCGGCCCCATTGATCCGGAGGGTCGTCATGCGCTCCGTCTGGCGCGCGCGAATGCGCCCGGTGACGTGCCGACCCGCCGGCGAAACGCGGTGCTGAAGGCGCTTGCGGACTCATAGCCGAGCTGTTCCGCGAGGCGTTCCAGCGATTGTCCGCCGCGGCTCAGGGCGTTCTGCGCCAGGGCCATCCGCCAACGCGACAGATACTCGATGGGCGCGCAGCCGACGACGTCAGAAAATCGGGCAGCGAAGGCAGAGCGCGACATGCCGGCGACAGCCGCCAGCTCGGCCACCGTCCATCCGGTTCGAACGTCGGTATGCATGCCCCGCAGCACCCCGGCGAGCGCCGGGTCTTGCAGTCCCGCCAGCAAGCCCGCGGGCAAGGCGCCGTGGTCCCGGCCGCGCCAACGCAGGCACTCCACCAGCAGCACCTCCAGCAGCCGCTCCAGGATCATGTCCCAGCCGGGCCGATCGGCTCCACATTCCTCCATCATCAGATCGACAAGACGGCCGAGCCGGCCGGTATCACCGTCAGACGAACGGATGTGGATCATGGACGGCAGCAGCTCGAGCAGAACCGGCGCATTGACAGGATCGATCCTGAAGCTGCCGCCGAGCATTCGGAAATCCGGCTCGCCTTCCAAATCCCCGTGGTGGACGGCCTCGCTCGACGGGGCGCACGGCGCACAGGCGACGCCGGGCCGGCTGAACAGGGTGAACGATGGCGTATCGGGCAGGAGCACGAAGTCGCCGCGGTCGAGCAGAACCGGCTCTTCTTTCTCGATCGCAAGCCAGCATTGCCCGGCGAGCACGATGGCAAACCCCGGCTGCCCATAGGCGGCGTAGCTCGCCCCCCAATCGCCGCCCCCGGTGATTGGCTTGGACAAAGCGGCGCTCGGGCGCAGCAGAGAGATGACCTCGCTGAGGGGATCCATTCTGGACGAGCAATAATGATTTTAGGCATATTGATTATATATCGTATCGCCAGCCTGTCTATCCTGCAGGGGAACACGGAGACAGGCATGACCCCCACCATTCTCATCACCGGCACCTCCTCAGGCTACGGCAAGGCGATCGCGGAGCACTTTCTGGCTCAGGGTTGGAATGTCGTCGCCACCATGCGCCGGCCGGCCCCCGGCATCTTTCCCGTTTCGGATCGGCTGCGCGTCCTGCAGCTCGATGTCACCGATGGTGACAGCATCACCCACGCCATCGCTGACGCGGTTGCGGCGTTCGGTGCCATCGATGTTCTGGTGAACAATGCCGGGATCGGCATGGCCTCCGTGGTGGAAGCGACACCGGACAGCATCATCCGCGAGATCTTCGAGACGAACAGCTTCGGCGTGTTCGCAACATGCCGCGCCATCATTCCGCACATGCGCCGGCAGGGACATGGTGTCATCGTCAACGTGACGTCCAGCACGGCCATCGGCGTCATGCCGCTGGTGGCGATCTACGCCGCCAGCAAGTGTGCCGTGGAAGGCTATACGGAATCCCTGTCCTATGAGCTGGAGCCGTTCGGCATCCGCGCCCGCCTCGTGGAACCCGGCTACGCCCCGACGACGAATTTCACCACCAATGGTGGCCCGCGCATGCAAGGCCTGATCCCGGCGGACTACGAGGCCTTCGCCCTCGGGTGCTTCCAGAAGATGGCCCATTATCCGACCGCCTATTGCACCGAGGCAGAGGTGGCGCAGGCTGTGTTCACGGCTGCGACGGCCGAGGGCGAAGAGATCCGCTATCCGGCAGGTCCCGACACCCGGCTCCTCGCGGAGCTGCGCTGGAGCACTTCTGAACCCCATTATCTGGAGAAGATGCGGGAGATGTTCCGCCCGAATCTCCCAAGCCGTGCCCTTGCCGACACGCGCGCGCTCTGAGGCTGCGCCATCGCGCCAGCCATCATGGCGGCGGGACTGTTTGACCGCCTGCGGTGCGAACATTGGTCATCGCGCAAGAGCCCCTGTCTCACGGTTTGGGAACACCGCCTTCCTCAGAGACCTCCTGCACCAACCTCGGCCCCTGCGCGAGCCGCCGCCCCAGCGCCGCGACGAATGCCTCATACCGCTCCCCCACCTTGGCTCGCGCGGCCTGGGCCGTCGGCTCGGGCAATGCCGGCGTGGTGGCCAGCCAGAATCGCACGAACACGGCCAGCGTCTCGACAGAGATGCCGAGGTCTCGTTCCAGCCGGGCGATCCGCCTGTCCAGCTGATCAAGGCGCTTCGCGACGGCAGCCTCCCGCTGCTCGGCCGCGTCTGGAGACAGGAAGGAGGCAATGGCAGCCTCCGCGATCAGAGACTGAGGCTGATCCCGCCGAGCGGCATAATCGGCGAGAAGCCGCATAGTGGCCGGATCGAGATAGACCGAGATCTGCGCCTTCTTCTTGCGTAGGGCCATCGCCGTCACAGCTCCATGCTGTCATTGGGATCGAGCGAAACCTGGCGCGCGACGCCCTGCATCGTGCGTGTCATGCGACTGGTCCGGGCGACGTCGTCCTCGCTGTCGTCGATCAGATAGATCTCGAACTCGTTGGGGGGCTGCTCATGGGCCTCCACCACCCGCGCCAATTCCGGCTGGCGCCGCTGTTCGGAGCTGGTGGTATCCTCGTCGTCGCTCCCCTCGACCATCAAGTTGATCTGTGAAGGCACGGGCTGCGGAAAGACGCTCCAGTCGTCGGGCTGACGATCGCGAGGGGCCAGGAGCTCCGGCGGGTGCAGCACCCGCTCCCTGAACCGCTCATCCTCGTAATATCGCGCCTTCTTCGCCCGGATCGGCGGCGTACCGGCGATCATGACAATCTCGTCCGCCGGCGGAAGCTGCATCACCTCGCCGGCAGTGAGCAGTGGTCGGGCTGTTTCCGAGCGCGACACCATAAGGTGCCCGAGCCAGGGCGACAGCCGGTGGCCGGCATAGTTTTTCATGGCCTTCATCTCCGTGGCGGTGCCGAGGGCATCGGACACGCGTTTCGCCGTGCGCTCGTCGTTGGTCGCGAAGCTCACCCGCACATGGCAGTTGTCGAGGATGGAGTTGTTCGGCCCGTAGGCCTTCTCGATCTGGTTCAGGGACTGGGCGATGAGGAAGCTCTTGAGCCCGTAGCCCGCCATGAAGGCAAGCGCGCTCTCGAAGAAGTCGAGCCGCCCGAGCGCGGGGAACTCGTCCAGCATGAGCAGGAGGCGATGCCGGCCGGCCTTCGCCTGCAGATCCTCTGTGAGGCGGCGCCCCACCTGGTTCAGGATCAGGCGGATCAGCGGCTTCGTGCGATTGATATCCGAGGGCGGCACAACGAGGTAGAGCGTGGTCGGCTGGACCCCTGAAACGAGGTCGGTGATCCGCCAGTCGCAGCGCCGAGTCACCTCGGCCACCACGGGATCTCGGTAGAGCCCGAGGAAGGACATGGCGGTGGAAAGCACGCCGGACCGTTCGTTCTCGGATTTGTTGAGGAGCTCGCGGGCGGCGCTGGCGATTACGGGATGGGGACCCGCCTCTCCGAGGTGAGCCGTCGTCATCATGGCGGCGAGGGTCGTCTCGATGGGCCGCCGGGGATCAGAGAGGAAGGCCGCGACACCGGCCAGGGTCTTGTCCCGCTCGGCATAGAGCACATGGAGGATGGCGCCCACCAGCAGAGCATGGCTGGTCTTCTCCCAGTGATTGCGCTTCTCGAGGGAGCCCTCGGGGTCCACGAGGATGTCGGCGATGTTCTGGACGTCGCGCACCTCCCATTCCCCGCGGCGGACCTCCAGCAGGGGATTGTAGGCAGAGGAGCGCACATTGGTGGGGTCGAACAGCAGCACGCGCCCATGCTTCGCCCGGAAGCCTGCGGTGAGCTGCCAGTTCTCGCCCTTGATGTCGTGGACGATGGCCGAGCCCGGCCAGGTGAGCAGCGAGGGCACGACGAGGCCGACGCCCTTGCCGGAGCGGGTGGGCGCGAAGCACAGGACGTGCTCGGGTCCATCATGGCGCAGATAGTCCCGCCCATGGCGGCCGAGCACAACCCCGTCGGAACCGACAAGTCCGGCTGACCGGATCTCGTCCGGCTCGGCCCAGCGGGCGGAGCCATAGGTCTCGACGCGCCTCGCCTCCCGCGCCCGCCAGACCGACAGGCCGATGGCGATCGCGATGGACAGGAACCCGCCCGAGGCGGCGATGAAGGCGCCTTCTGTGAAAATCTCCGGCGCATAGGCGTCGTAAAAATACCACCACCAGAAGAAAGCCGGCGGGTGATAGACGGGCCAGTGCCCCAGCACGAACCAGGGCGGGCCGAGCTGGTCCTGGAAGCCCAGCCGCCAGGCGACATATTCCGTCGCCCCCCACGTGGTGGCCAACACGATGGCGAAGACGGCGAGGATCTGGCCCCAGAGGATCTTGGTCGCGGACATACTGCGGTCCCTTCACGGTTAAGGTCAGAGGCCGAGGCCGCGCTTGCGGCCGAAGGACCAGTCGATGCCGCCGTCAGTTCGGGCGACGCCGGAGATGTGCTTGCCCAGCTGCTTCTCCAGCGAAGGCGTCCAGGGCACGCGCTGGAAGCCGAGGCCGTCGTCGATCATGGCGAAGCGCCCCGAGGCCAGCGCAAAGCGCTGACGGTAGGTGCCGGAGACATAGTCTCCCCCGCCAGATCGATTGAACGGCCGTCCGGTCTCGGCAGCGAGCTTCCCGCCCAGAGCGTCCACCTCCCATTTGCGCAACGTCTCGATCAGGTCACGGGCGAAGGTGACGCGCTGGCCTTGACGCTCGGCCAACCCCTCCCGGACCAGATGGTCGGCGCGACGTTCCATCGCCCCGCGCACCTCGGCGCCGAAGCCGCCCTTTGACAGGGACGCCGGCGCACGGCTGAGCGCCTGCCGGTCGAGCCAGGTGGCGCCGGAGGCCGTGATCTGCCGCTCGATGTCGAGGTCGGAGCGGACCGCGAGCGCAACCCGCGCCTGACCCCGCCCATCCTCGAACCTCCGGAGTTCGACGATGGAGCCGGGAGCGCCGTCGCCAGTCGCCTCGAGGTCGGGCAGTCGGATGTGATGGGTCCGTCCGTCGATGCCATCCACCACGGCATAGACCGTACCCTTCAGCTCGTCATCGAGGCCTCGATCCACGAGACGACCAATGATAGGAGCATCCAGGTTCTCGCCGGCGAGCACATAGCTTGCCGTGCCGCGCTCGATACCTTGGTCGCTGAGCGCGCGGTGCATCCGCTTGATGATGTCGCCGCGCTCTCCGAGGGCACGGAGCGTCGCCTCGGCCTTCTCGTCGATCACCCACTGGCCCGGGCCAATCTCATCGGCGAGGCCGAGGGCCTGGAGCTTGCGCAGCCGGCCGACCTTCATCGGCAGGAAAGCGTCCGCCCCACCATCGGCATCGCGCGCGACGTCAATGACGCCAACCTCGCGCTGGTCGCGGATCAGCTGGCGATCGAGCTGGGTCCATCTGTCAGCCTCCACCTGCTGCTCGACGGCGCGGTGGATGTCGAGGTCGGTACGCGGCCCCAGCTCCTGGGTGACGAGATCCTGCGCACGGGCGCGCATGCCCTCCTTGATGTAGTCACGGGAGATGACGAGGTCCTGGCCGTCATCGGTCCGGCCCCGCACCAATATGTGGAGGTGGGGATTGTCGGTGTTCCAGTGGTCGACCCCGACCCAGTCAAGCTTTGTGCCGAGGTCCTTCTCGATCTGGCCCATGAGGTCGCGAGCGAAGGACCGGAGGTCGGCCATGTCCGCCGCATCCTCGGGCGACACGATGAAGCGGAAATGGTGCCGGTCGTCGGTACAGCGCTCCGCAAAGACACGGCCGTTCCCGTCCTCGGCGCTCGGCCCGAACAGGCGCGCCTTCTCTCCGTCCCGGGTCACGCCCTCTCGCCGTAGATAACTCAGGTGCGCGACGAACGGTGTGGCCCTCGCCGTATGCCGGACCACGCGGGTCTTGATCACAACGATCCGCGAACGCCCGGTGAGCAAGCGATTGGCGACGATGCTCGCCGCCCGGCCGCGTCCGAAGTGCGAGTGGGTGCCGGAGGAGATGCGGCCGGATCGGGAGACATGCCCGCCGGCCTTCTGGGCCGCCGTAAGGGCTTGGGCGATGAAGGGGCGGGCCCGCTGCGTGCGGGTCGAGCGGATGCGGCCGGGGCGGACGCGGAATTCACGCTCATCAGCCATGACGCAGCCCCGCAATGTGGGAGAACATCAATGAAACTAGAGGCTTGAGCGTTCGATGCACATTGCAGATCTGCAGCGCAATGTGCGTTTGGATGGAAATCCCCCTGCAAAAACAACCGCCCGACCGGAGCGCACCTTGCGCCCTTTTATCTCGCCATCGAACTGTCGTTTCCTGCGTCTCCCCTCCAAACCTTCGCCTGACCACGATATCGCCCGACAGGATACGAATGAGCCTCGTCGCGGTCATGGCGCGCCTCCCAGGCCGCCACGAGCGACGAACAGAGCCGCCGACTGCGGAACGATGGCTGAGATATCGCGTACCTCAGGCACTGGCTGAACGCGATCGTGTGACGCCAGATCTGCAGCCGACGTGCGGATCGGCTGCACCGCAAAGAGGGGTGCTTGAGCCCAGGACGGCGTCTCGACCGCCGGCGGAGCGGCCCGCTTCAGTGCGGACGGCTCGGCCTCTCCGCGCGCGATGTCCGGCGCCAGCCTGTCGACATAGGCGCGCGTCTCCGGTGGCAGGGGGCGCCCTTTCCGCGAAGCCTCGTAGCGGCCCGGCCCCGCATTGTAGGCCGCGAGGAAGCCGGGATTGCCATAGCGGTCGAATAGCTCCCGCAGATAGGCGGCGCCCGCCACGATGTTGTCGTGCGGGTCGTAGGGATCCTCGCCGAGACCGTAATGGATGCGCAGTTCGGCCCAGGTCTGCGGCATGATCTGCATCAGCCCCATTGCGCCTTTGGACGAGGTCGAGCGCGCGTCGCCGTCGCTTTCGGCGCGCAGCACGGTCCGGATCCAGGCTGCGGGAATGTCGAAACGCTCCGCCGCCTCCGCGATGAAATCGGCGTAGCGATCGCTCGGCGAAGGTGGGGTCTGTGGCCCTCGTGTTTCCGCCGCCATGGCTGTTGTTGGCCAGGCGCAGGGCACTCCGGAAAGGAGAAGAAGCACCAGCGCACGGGGGCAAATGAGCACTCGCATCGATGCGTGTACGCCATCGCAGGCGCAAGAAAACAGTATGGCCCGCAGCATGACGGCCTCTCGAGGTGTGATGAAGGTGGAGATGGTCGGTGGCGCTCAGCGCGTCGGCGCGCGCCAGACAAAGTGCCCGTCGCCAGCCTCGTCGGTGTAGATCGGCACGGCACGGCGCGGCCGATCACGGTGCTTGCGGGCAGTGGCCCGAAATACCGTCCGTCGAGACTGTCCGGCACGTCGAAGTTCATGAGGAAGAGCTCGCCCTGGGCGATGCGCCGGCATCCGCGCCAGACCGGCAGGGGACGGCCCATGCGGTCGCGCTCCAGCGCCTCCCCATAGGCCACGCCATCGACGGTGATGGTGCGGTCCCTCCGGCAGACATCCTGTCCGGGAAGCCCCGCCACCCGTTTCATCAGCGGCACGCCGGCGCCCACATAGCCGCGCTCCACCAGGAAGCGGGCGAGCGCTGCCGGCGGCTTGATGGCGAGGAGGTCGGTGACCTCCAGCCGGCGCGCGGGCTCGATGGCGTAGAGCCCGATGGGCGCGCTGGCGGAAACGTTCCACACCAGCTTGAGCGGCGTCGGAACGAACGCGGCGGCCGCTACTCCCATCACCGAGAAGTACGTGACCATCACAGTGCCAAAGCAGGTCATGCCTCGCACTCACAGCGCTTGAGCCACGCCGCATGGCGTTCCTGCGTGTAGGCGCGCGGTGCATGGCCTGCCGCGAGGCGGTTGTGCACGTGGCGCCAATGGTCCGGCGCCACGTCTGCACCCTGGATGCCGAGGGCATCCACGGCATCCATGTGCTGGAGCACCTTCTCGACCTTCGGCCAGCCGTCGGCGCGCAGCAGGATCTCGCCGCCGGGACGCACGAAGGGCAGCGTCTGGTAGGCTTCGCCCGGTGCAACGGCGCGCACGATGTCGATGCGCGACACCACGGTGCCGAAGTCGTTGGCCGCCCATCGGACGAAGGCGAAGATCGTCCCGGGTGCGAACGATACGATGCGGCGGCTGCGGTCGAGTGTTTGCGCATGGACTGGCCGGCCGAAGCGGATCCAGTTCTCAATGCGCTTCGCGATCCAGGTCAGTTCCACATGGGTGAGCGGGTCAGCGGTCGGTGCGGCGGGTGCTGGGG
>JAEWBL010000286.1 GCA_023391175.1 Pseudomonadota bacterium | reverse complement strand
GGCCGCTCCTTGCCGTAGGAGATGGTCCGCATGCGGGCCGGGTCGATGCCGCGGGAGGCGAGGTAGTCACGCACGCTCTGGGCGCGCTTGGCCCCGAGCGCGATGTTGTATTCGCGGGTTCCGCGTTCGTCCGCATGGCCTTCGATGGTGAAGGTGTAGCGGTTGTACTGCTGGAGCCACTGGGCCTGACGGTCCAGGGTGGCGCGGGCCTGCGGGGTGAGATCGGTCTGGTCGCTCTCGAAGAACACGCGATCGCCCACGGCGACCACGAACTCCTGAGGGGAACCGGGAGGGCCACCCGCGCCGCCGACGCCGGCATTCTGGTTGGGATTGTTGGCGCACGCGGCAAGAGCCAGCGCGAAGCCAAACAGAGCCGCGAACCGGAAGCCGCGAGCAAGGCTGAGGAAACGCATCCGGTAACTCCCTTCTCAACGCTGCACCGGAGGCTTCGGGTCTAAAGCCGTCCGGTTAAGCGAACGTTCCGCACGCGGCCGGAGGGCCGCCCGGAGGTCCGAAAACCGGAGGATGCGGGCAACTCCCGCTCGCCATGGTTTCCGGGCCGTTATCATCGCCCTCCGGGTCGCGTCGGCACCGCTCGGTCCTGCAGGCCTCGAGGAAGCGCAGCAAGCAGCTCAAACCCGTTCCAGAAGGTCCGGACGCGGCCGTTCGGCCGTTGTCCGGTGCGTCCTTCACTGATGCCGCGACGTGGCGTCATCATGGCGCGGAGGTGCAGGGGTGAAGGCAGCGGCAGGGCGGCGGCGCGCGTGGCAAAAGGGCCACAACATGGCCTCAGGCCACGGCGCCCCCGTCTCCGACATGCCGACACGCTGCTTCAGGCGCGCCCGGATTCCCAGCGCGCCGCCTGCGCCTGCGCCTTCTTGCGGTCCGCCTCGGGCAGCTTGGCCACCACCTCGTCAAGCATGGGATCGCCGAGGCCGCGGCTCTTCGCGACCAAGTGCCAGACAGCCGCCTGCACCTTGTCCTGCGGCACCCCACGACCGACCGCGAGAAGCCGCGCATAGCGGTTCTGGGCGATGGCGTTGCCGGCCAGCGCAGCTTTGCGGAACAATGCGGCGGCGGCGGCCTCGTCCTTGGGCACGCCGTTGCCGTTGAACTGCATGATGGCGAATTCCACCTGCGCCGTGATGTGACCAAGCCGGGCGGCAGCGCCGATCATGCGGGCGGAGGCGGCGATGTCCTTGTCGACACCGTTGCCCTCCTTCAGCAGCACCCCGAGGGCATACTGCGCATCTTCCACGTCCTTGGCGGCGGCGACCTCGAACCAGCGCGCGGCCTCGGAGGGCTCCTTGGGGATCTTCCGCCCCTGGAGATACAGCAGGCCGAGATTGTAGGCGGCGCCCGCGCTGCCCTTCTCTGCCGCCTGCCGGAACAATTGCGCCGCCGCTGGCTCATCCATGGGAACGCCGCGACCGGCGAGGGTCATGTTGCCGAGCGCGAACAGCGCTCCCACCGAGCCGGCATCCGCGGCCTTGCGATACCACTCGACGGCCTTCTTGGGGTCGAGCGGGACACCGAGGCCATCCGAATACAGCTCGCCGAGCAGCGTCATGGCCGCCGGATCGTCGCCGGCCCGGGCGCGCTTGAGCGCCTCGTTGAAGGCGGTGATGTAGTAGCCGCGCTGGTAGGCCCCGTAGGCGATATCCCCCGTACCGCCGGGCGTATCCAGGCTGGGATAGCTGATCTGCGGACCCAGAAGCGGCATGGGCGCCGGCTCGCGCGGACGCTGGGCGGCGTTGGGGTCCGGCTTTGCTGCGGGCTTGTTGCCAGCCTTGTCGGCAGGCTTGGCGGGCTTCGCGGCGGGCTTGGGCGTCGCGCCCGACTGCGGCTGGGCCTGCGCATGCGCCATGGAAGGCGCAACCGCCAGCGCAACCGCCAGCAGGACCGCACGGCCCGGGACGACAAGCCCCGGCCTGCGCCGAGATGCGCGGACTGGCGACCTCATTGCGCGTCGTCGCCCGCAGCAAGATTCGCCTGCGCAGCCGCGACGGTCTTCGCCGCTCCACCGCCAGAGGCCAGCAACGACTCGGACAGGGCGATGAAGTCCGCGCCGGCCTCGGCGAGCGCCGTCACCTCGTCGAGGGTCGACGCAACACCGACACAGGGCACTTCGAACAGTTCAGCCCACCATCCCACCAGATCGAGCACGCGGAAAAACTCGCCCGGCTCGGGCGCCAGAGCGCCGAAAGCCACGTAATCCGCGCCGCTTTCGCCGGCCACCATGGCTTCGTGGCGCGTCACCAGCCCTCCGGCTCCGACGATGGCAGCGGGCTTGAGCAGCCGCAGCGTCGCATCGAGGGCCGGTCCGGCTGCCACATGCACGCCATCCAGCCCGGCGGAGGCGACGAAGCCCTCCGGCCCCTCCAGAAGAACGGCCGCGTCGTGCCGCTGGGCCGCGCCGGCGATCTCGGCAAGGCGCGCCGCATCGACGGTCTCCCCCGGAGACACGCGCAGCACCACGCAGGCGATATCGCCCGCGCGCACCGCCGCCTCCACCGTGCGCGGGTCGAGCGCGGGGGTGACGGTGAAGACGAGCATGAGGCGGGCGCCGGGGGCGGGCGGAGGATTGGCCATGGTCTGATCGGTCTGCCAAGAAATCGGCGAATTGGGGGCACGGACGCGGATTGTCGCCAGCTTTCGCCAGACCATAAGAAAAGGGCCGGCGCAAGCCGGCCCTCTCTGAACGGGATGTGCCCGATGCTCAGGCGGCCTTGCGCTCTTCCTCGGCGGACCACTTGCCGAGCGCTGCGAGGGAGTTCATCTGCGCGCGGTGGGCGAAGGCGGCCTGCGCCTTGGCGACGTTCTCCGGCTTGCCGGCCCATGCCTTCTGCGGCGCGGCCTGAAGGGCGCGGCCGTAGGAATAGGTGAGCTTCCACGGCAGGCCGCCGAGCTTCACCATGGCATCGAGATGGGCGGTGGCATCCTCGTCGGACTGGCCGCCGGAGAGGAAGGCGATGCCGGGCACGGCGGTGGGCACGCAGGACTTCAGCACGCGCACGGTCTTTTCCGCGACCTCGGCGACCGAGGCCTGCACCGGGCTCTTCTTGCCGGGCACGATCATGTTGGGCTTGAGCACCATGCCTTCCAGGCGGACGCGCTGGTAGTACAGCTCCTCGAACACCGTCTTCAGCGCCCATTCGGTGACGCGGTAGCAGGTGTCGATGTCGTGCGCGCCATCCATGAGCACTTCCGGCTCGACGATCGGGACGATCTTCGCTTCCTGGCACAGCGCCGCATAGCGGGCGAGCGCGTGGGCGTTGGCGCGGAGCGAGGTGTAGGACGGAATGTGCTTGGTGGTGTCGATGTCGATCACCGCGCGCCACTTCGCGAAGCGGGCGCCGAGGTCGTAATATTCCTTGAGACGGCCGGCGAGGCCGTCGAGGCCCTCGGTGATGGTCTCGCCCGGGCAGAAGGGCTGCGGCTTGGCGCCGGCGTCGACCTTGATGCCGGGGATGGCGCCGGCCTTCTCGATGACGGAGACGAGCGGGGTGCCGTCCTTCGCCTTCTGGCGAATGGTCTCGTCATAGAGGATGACGCCGGAGATGTAGTCCATGCCCTGCGAGCGGAACATCAGCTCGCGGTAGTCGCGACGGTTCTCCTCGGTGGATTCGACCCCGATGGCGTCGAACCGCTTCTTGATGGTTCCGCCGCTCTCGTCTGCCGCGAGAATGCCCTTGCCGTCGGCCACCATTTTCTGCGCGATCGCGTCGAGCTCCGCCGTCATGTTCTTCACCTGCCTTGTTGCCGCCCCTCGGCGGGCATGGACGCCGGAGCGTGGCACTCCGGCAGATTGATCGTTTGGAACGCCCCGAACCGTGGCGCTTCTCTGCGCGCCTGCAAGTCCTGGAGCCGGCACCGGGTTCCCGACCGGTGACCTACCCGAAAAGCGCCCGCCGCGGAGGGCCGGGCGGGCGCAATTCTCGTCATTTTATCCCGCAGCGCAACATCAGCGCCGCAGGGCCTCCACACCCGGAAGCGCCTTGCCCTCGAGCCACTCGAGGAAGGCACCGCCGGCGGTGGAGACGTAGGAGAAGCGCTCCGCCGTTCCCGCGTGGTTGAGCGCGGCCACCGTGTCGCCGCCGCCCGCGACCGAGAGCAACCGCCCCTTGTGGGTGAGGTCGCCGACATAGCGGGCCACGGCCACCGTCGCCGCATCGAACGGGGTCAGCTCGAACGCGCCGAACGGCCCGTTCCAGACCACCGTCTTCGCCCCGTCGAGCTTCTGCTTGACGATGCCGACCGTCTCCGGCCCGGCATCCAGCATCATCTCGTCGTCCTTCACGTCATCGACGCTGGCGACGCGGTGCGCGGCATTGGCCTTGAACTCGGTGGCGACCACCGCGTCCACCGGCAGGACAATCTCGCATCCGGCCGCCTCGGCCTTCTTCAGGATGTCCCGGGCGGTATCGGCGAGATCGTGCTCGCACAGCGACTTGCCGACCTTCTTGCCGAGAGCGGCGAGGAAGGTGTTGGCCATGCCGCCGCCGATGACGAGGATGTCCACCTTCTTCACGAGGTTACCGAGCAGCTCGAGCTTGCTGGAGACCTTGGAGCCTCCCACCACGGCGAGCACGGGGCGCTTGGGCGCCTCGAGGGCCTTCGTCAGCGCCTCGATCTCGCTCTCCATGGAGCGGCCGGCATAAGCCGGCAGCTTGCGCGCCAGCCCCTCGGTGGAGGCGTGCGCGCGGTGGGCGGTGGAGAAGGCATCGTTGACATAGACGTCGCCGAGGCTCGCGAGAGCGTCGATGAAGTCCGGCGCGTTCTTCTCCTCGCCCGCATGGAAGCGGGTGTTCTCCAGCACGATCACCTCGCCGGAAGCGAGGCGGGAGACCGCGCTCTTCGCCTCGTCGCCGACGCAGTCGGAGGCAAACGCGACCTTGCGGCCGAGTTCACCCTCGAGGGCCTTGGCGACCGGGGCGAGGGACTGGCTTTCGTCGCGGCCCTTCGGCCGCCCGAAGTGCGCCAGCAGGACGGCCTTGCCGCCCTTGCCGGTGATGTCCCGAATGGTGGGCAGGATGGCCTTGAGACGGGTCGCGTCCCTTCGGGCGTCCGAAATGGGCGAGCAGGATCACCTTGCCGCCCTTGTCGGCGATTTCACGGATGGTGGGGAGCACGCGCTCGATGCGCGTGGCGTCCGTCACCCTGCCGTTCTCCATGGGGACGTTGAGGTCC
>JAEWBL010000281.1 GCA_023391175.1 Pseudomonadota bacterium | reverse complement strand
TTCGCGGTTAATCGAAACCTTGGCCCTGGCGCCATCCCGGACCGCGATATCGTGATGGTCTATCTCGGCCTTGGCGATTTCGGTCCGGTGAACGGCATCCTGCCTTACATCGCCGAAGCCGAGGGGACGGCGCCGGATCGCTGGACGGGTGTTCGGCTTCAGACGAGCGACCACGTCATCCAGAACGGGCAGGGCTTCGGCACCTTCGCGAGCGGTGCCTTTCTCGCGAACGGGCGGCCGGATCCGAGCAATCCTCCGCAGCAGGCGGCGGGGCTTGGAACATACCGCAGCGGCCAGTTCACACCTTCCAGCATCACCGAGACCGGCTATTCGCTGGTCTTGAACTCCGCCGCCCAGGTCGGACAGGGCGGCGACAGCGGCGGCCCGACCCTGGTCGACCGGCGCGACGGCCGCGGGCTCGCGGTGGCCGGCGTCCAGTCCACCTGCAGCGCGACGGGCTACGTTCCCAATGCGCCGACGCCGGCCGGCGCTTCAAATCCGGGATGGATCTGGGCGACCGGAATCTCCAGCTGCCACTACGTCTCGGTGGAGTCTCTGGTGCGCGAAATCGGCGAGGCGATGGCGCGCGCGCCGGTCTGCAAGACCGACGCGGAATGCACCGCGCAGGTTCTGCCGCTCATCCTCGACTACGTGCGGGACGAAGCCCCCAGCGGCGGGAATTCCAACCTGACGACCATCGTCAACTACCTCACCGACCACCAATGACGCCGAACTCAGGAGAAGCCGAAATGATTACCCGTACCGTGTGGGGCTGCGCAATCATTCTCGCGACCAGCCTCGGCGTCAGCCAGACCGCCCGTGCCCAGCAGATCACCGTGACGGCAGGAACCGTGCTCAATGCCTTCGCCGATCCGTCCGATTTCGTGGTGGAGATGGACAAGGCGGGTCGCTGCGGCTCGAAATATTTCCATATCCAGCGCGCGAAGACCAACTTCAAGGAAGTCACGGCCGTGATGCTCACGGCTTTCACCACTGGAAAGCCCTTCACCGGCTTCATCGAGAGCTGCGCCGGTGACCGCAATATTCTCAGCCACGGCGAAGTCTCCCGCTGACCCGGCAAGGCGCTCGCGGCCGGAGCGCCCCTTCGGCCTCGCCTCACACCTTCACCCGGAACGGCGTGAAGTCCGTGCCGACGTCGTACACGTCAACGCCCTCCCGACGCTTCATGAAGCCGACGATCTTGTAGGTGACGGGCGTGAGCACCGCTTCCCAGCCCACCTTGAGCAGGTAGTTGGAGACCATGACCGTCAGCACGAGGTGGGTGTCCCACACCCCGAGGAAGGCGAGCGGGTAGAAGATGAGGCTGTCCACGGCCTGCCCGACGATGGTGGAGCCGATGGTGCGGGTCCAGAGCATCCGGCCGCCGGTGAGCACCTTCATCCAGGCCAGCACGAAGGCGTTGGCGAACTCGCCGCACCAGAAGGCGAGGATGGATGCGAAGAAGATGCGGGGCGTCTGGCCGAACACGCTGGCGATGGCATCCTGCCCCGTCCAGCCCGGCGCGGGCGGGATGGCGACGACTATGGCCGTCATCAGTGCCGCATAGACGGACGCGGCGAAGCCCACCCACACGATGCGGCGGGCTCGGGCATAGCCGTAGACCTCCGTCAGCACATCGCCCAGCACGTAGGACAGGGGAAAGAACAGCACCGCCGAGCCGAACACGAACGGGCCGACGAGGGGCAGCTCGACCACCGACACCTTGGCGGCGCCGACGAGGTTTGAGCAGATCAGGATGACCGCAAAGGCCACCATGCAGTAGTCGTAGTAGCGCAGGCGCTTGCCTTCGAGGGCGCGCGCCTCCACCGGCGTGATGCCGGCGCGGGTCTCGACGCCATCGACGCCGAAGGGGGTGTTGTCCGAAAGCATGTGGGGCAGCCTCGATGCTGCACCGCATTAAACCGCAAAGTGCAGCCCAAGCCCAGCTGGCGCAGCGGAAGCCGGCCCGAAGGCTCAGCGCGAGCAGGGTCAACGCGAGAAGGTCGCCACCAACTCCACGTGGGCTGAATAGCGGAACTGGTCCACCGGCACCACGCCCTCCAGCCGCATCCCGCCGGCCACGAGAAGCGCCGCATCCCGGGCGAAGGTGGCGGCATTGCAGGAGACGTAGACGAGGCGGGGAAGCCGCGAAACCGCAAGCTCACGGGCCTGCGCCTCCGCACCCTGTCGCGGCGGATCGATCACCACGGCATCGAAGGCGGCAAGTTCGGCCGCCATCAGCGGGCGGCGGAACAGGTCGCGCGCCTCGCCGTCCACCGATTTCAGGCCCGGCGTGTGTCCAGCCTTGAGCAGAGCGGCGAGCGCACCGGCATGGCTTTCGGCGGCGTACACGCGGGCGGTCTCGGCGAGGCGGAGCGCGAAGGTGCCCACGCCCGCGAACAGGTCCGCCACCTTGCGGGCGCCGGCCATGCCTGCCGTCACCCGTTCCGCCGACACCCGCTCGCCCTCCGCCGTCGCCTGGAGGAATGCGGCGGGCGGCAGATCCACCCGCGCCCGGCCCATGGCGAGGCGGGGCGGCTCGCGCTGGATGACGAGTTCGCCGTGGCGCGTCAGCCGGGCGAGGCGGAAGCGGTCGGCGATCACGGCGAGATCGGTGAGGAGCGCTGGCGGCAGCGGGCCGGAACCGCGCACGTCCATGTCCAGCCCGCTGTCGGTGGCGATCACCTGCAGGTCGAGCGGCTTCTTCAGCGGCGCCAGCGCCTCGGCCACCGCGCGCGAGGCCGGCAGCGCCTGGGCGAGGCCCGGCGCCAGCACCGGGCAGCCTTCGAGCGCCACCATGGCGTGGGACTTGCGCTCGGCGAAGCCCACCACGGTGCGCGCGCCATATTGGCGGGCATGGAAGATGACGCGGCGGCGGCCGGCCCCGTGGGCATCCACCACCGGCGCCACCTCCGTCTCCAGCCC
>JAEWBL010000024.1 GCA_023391175.1 Pseudomonadota bacterium | reverse complement strand
GCCATCGACTTTTCCAAGCTGAACGCCGAGCTCGGCTGGTCGCCGCGCGAGACGTTCGAGACGGGCCTTGAGAAGACCATCCGCTGGTATCTCGCCAACCGCCCGTGGTGGGAGCCGCTGCGCCAGCGCTACCAAGGCCAGCGGCTGGGGCTGGACAAGGCACCGGCGGCCGGCGCCAAACTGGGGCTCGCATCTTGACGCGCATTCTTCTGTTCGGTGCCGGGGGCCAGCTCGGACGCGAAACCGTCGCCCTGGCCGGCGAGCGGGGGATCGATGTCGTCGCCCTCGGCCATGCCGACCTCGACATTTCCGATCCGGTCGCGGTCGCGCGCGCGCTTGAGGCCGCACGGCCGGATGCGCTCATCAATGCGGCCGCCTACACCGCCGTGGACAAGGCCGAGAAAGAGCCGGACCTCGCCGCCCGCATCAACGCCTTCGCGCCCGGCCTCATTGCCGAGCGCTGCGCGCGCTATCGCACGCCGTTCGTCCATGTCTCCACGGACTACGTGTTCGACGGCACCAAGCAGGGCGCCTATGTCGAGGCGGATCCCGTGGCGCCGCTCGGCGTCTACGGTCGCACCAAGGCCGCCGGCGAGGCGGCGGTGCGCGCCGCGCACGAACGCCATGTGATCGTGCGCACGTCGTGGGTCTACGGTGTCCACGGCAACAACTTCCTGAAGACCATGCTGCGCCTCGCCGGTGAGCGCGACCAGTTGCGCGTCGTCGCCGACCAGCGGGGTTGCCCCACCGCCACGCGCGACCTCGCCGAGGCGGTGCTGGCTGCGGCCCTCGCAGCGGCGAAAGGCGACGCCCGCTGGGGCACCTACCATTTCGCGGGGAGCGGCGTGACCACCTGGCATGGCTTCGCCAGCGCCATCGTGGCGGCGGCCGAGCCCCACACCGGCCGCAAGCCGGAGGTGGCGCCCATCACCACGGCCGACTATCCGACGCCGGCCAGCCGCCCGAAGAATTCGGAACTGGCCAGCGACCTGTTCGAGCGCACCTTCGGCGTGCGTGCCGCCCCGTGGGAGCAGCGCGCCCGCGAGGTGGTGGAGGCGCTTCTCGCCAAGGTTCCGGAGCCTGAGGCTTCAAAGCCCGAGCAGGCGCCGGCTCCCTCATCCGCAAGTCCCGCGCCGCAATCCGAGGAAGCATCGTGAAGGGTATCATTCTGGCCGGCGGTTCCGGCACCCGGCTTCATCCCATCACGCTCGTCGTCTCCAAGCAGTTGCTGCCGGTCTACGACAAGCCGATGATCTATTATCCCCTCTGCACGCTGATGATGGCGGGCATCCGGGACATCCTCATCATCACGACGCCGCACGATTCCGCGCTGTTCCAGGCGCTGCTGAAGGACGGCAGCCAGTTTGGCATCAACCTCACCTATGCGGTGCAGGAGCAGCCTCGCGGCCTCGCCGACGCCTTCATCGTCGGCCGCGAGTTCGTGGGCAACGACCGCGTGGCGCTGGTGCTCGGCGACAACCTCTTCTTCGGCCACGGCCTGCCCGAGCTTCTGGCGGATGCGGCGCGGCAGGAGCGCGGCGCCACCGTGTTCGGCTATCCGGTCCACGACCCCGAGCGCTACGGCGTTGCGGAAATGGCCGCGGACGGCCGCGTGCTGTCGCTGGAGGAGAAGCCGAAGGCTCCTAAGTCGAACCTCGCGGTGACGGGCCTCTATTTCTACGACAACCGGGTGGTGGACATCGCCGCCAATCTCGCCCCCTCCCCGCGTGGCGAGATCGAGATCACCGACGTCAACAAGGCCTATCTCGAACTCGGCGAACTGCGCGTGGCCATGATGGGGCGGGGCTTTGCTTGGCTCGACACCGGCACGCCGGACTCCCTGGTGGAAGCCGCCCAGTTCGTCCAGATCCTGGAAAAACGGCAGGGTCTGCGCATCTCTTCCCCCGAAGAAGTGGCCTACCGCGCCGGCTTCATCGACCGCGCCGGGTTGGAAGCGCGGGCGCACGACCTCGCCAAGTCGAGCTACGGCCAGTATCTGGCGCGAGTGGCCGCCGGCACCGCCTGACACCGACAGGGCGGCTGCGGACACCCGCCGCACTTTTGAAGCGCGGCCGCATCCTGTAGGGTGACGGCCGTCTTCCCTTGAGCTTTGCGGGATTTTCGCCATTCCGGCGCGCCGCACCTTGTCGAGACCGGACTTTCGAGATGAGCAATTTCAACGAAGAGACCGTTACCAGCGTCCACCACTGGACCGATAATCTCTTCTCCTTCACCTGCACCCGCGATCCCGGTCTGCGCTTCCTCAATGGCCAGTTCACGATGATCGGCCTGCTCGTGGACGGCAAGCCGCTGCTGCGCGCCTATTCCATGGCGAGCGCGAACTACGAGGAAGAGCTGCAGTTCTTCTCCATCAAGGTGCAGAACGGCCCCCTCACCTCCCGCCTCCAGCACCTCAAGGTCGGCGACAAGATCCTCGTCGGCCGCAAGCCCACCGGCACGCTGGTGCAGGACAGCCTGCTGCCGGGCAAGCGCCTGTACCTCCTCTCCACCGGCACGGGCCTCGCGCCCTTCCTGTCGGTGGTGAAGGACCCGGAGGCCTATGACCGCTTCGAGACGGTCATCCTCATCCACGGCACGCGCACGGTGGCCGAACTCGCCTATGACGAGTATCTGACCAAGACCCTCCCGAATGACGAGATCCTCGGCGAAGAGGTTCAGGCGAAGCTGCGTTATTACCCGACCGTGACCCGCGAACCCTTCCGCAACCAGGGCCGCATCACCGACCTCATCACCTCCGGCAAGCTGTTCACCGATCTGGGCATGCCGGTGATGTCGCCGGAGGAAGACCGCCTGATGCTCTGCGGCAGCCCGGCGATGCTCAAGGACGTGGTGGAACTTCTGGAATCGCGCGGTTTCACCGAGGGTAGCCAGTCGGCCCCCGGCCACTATGTGATCGAGAAGGCTTTCGTCGAGCGCTGAGCATGATGGGCCGACCGCGGCCTCAATGCGCGGCCGGCGGGACCGACCGCAGCATTTCGTCGAGGCGCGTCTCGAGGATGTCATGCGCCGCCTTGGAGAGATGAATTTCGTCGGTGGCGAAGCGGGGCGGAAGCGTCGCCGCGTCGCCGACCAGAAGCGCGTCCGCGTCCAGGATCCGAATGTCGGCGGCCGCCAATCCACGAATGTGGGCGTTCACCTCGTCGATGATTCCATAGACCCGGTCCGACCAGAACGGCCGCCGGATCAGCCGCGGCGTCGTCGGACGGACGATGGTGGAGACGATGGCGATCGCACCGGAGGCCGATGCCTCGCGCGCAAACCGCGATAGGTTTGCCTTGAGGTTGGCAATGGCCCCCCGCTCCCTGTCCGGAAGATTGGCGGCGGCCACCATGTCGTTGATGCCGGTGACGATGAGCACCGCCCTTGGTCTCAGGTCAACGACGTCATTCTTGAAGCGGTAGCTCGACTGGACCGAGGTTTCTCCGGAAACGCCCCGGTTGACCACCTGCCAGGCCGACGCAACCGCCGGGCTCACCGTGATCTGATGCGCGCGGGAATCGCCGAAGATGACGAGGCGACCTTGGCCTGTCTCCGACAGCTCGCGATTGGCCTGGGCGAAGCGTTCCGGATCGATGGGGCGGAGCCGGACCTCGGATCGGTCGAGAAAGAAAGAGCGCGCGCCCATCACGGCTTTCGTCAGCCCGCCGGCCAGAAGCAGGCAGAGGACGCTCAAGGCCGCAAGGCCTGCCGCCAGCCAGTTCATCCCGTCTGGTCCATGGCTGAGAAGCGCTCCCGGATCATGCCATGACAGGCCGGCAACCCATGGCGCCCGAGCACCGGCGGGCAAAATCCCCCGTCATGTGGCGGGGCTTGCGGCTGGGGCTCCAGGGGCCACGGTCTCAGCCGTCCCGCTCTCAGCCGCCTCGGCCCCGGACGGTGCCGCCGGGCGCCGGAGCACCCGTTTCCGGACCAGCTTGCGCTCTTCTCGCGGGAGGAAGGACCGGCCGAGAGCAATGCCGACAACGGCCAGATAGATGATGAGGAAGCCCGGGATCTGCAGCGGGAAGTCGAAGCTCGTATGCAAGACCCCGATTATGCCGACCAGGACGCCGGCCAGAATGTATGGATCGCTGGGCCTACGGATCGCGCCCCGTACCATGAGGCCCCCGCAGAGCGCCACGAAGGCGAACACCACGAGCGCGAGCGGCACGCCACCCTCGAAGGTCAGCTCAAGAGGCGTGCTGTGGCCGATGTCGAACACGGCCAACGTCCCGAGGTCCTCGGTACGGAACTGGGGAAAGCTCTCCGCGAAGCTGCCGAGCCCATACCCGATGAGGGGCCGATCCGCGATCGCGCCGAGCATCATCTCGTAGGCGTCGTAGCGCCCGAGGATATCAAACCCGAGCTTCGCCTGTCGCTCGCGCCATGCCCCGCCCGACAGGCCGTAGACGAGGGACAGGAGGACGAGAATGCCGAACGCAAGCTTGAAGATGGACGCGCGCCTGCGCAGGCGAAGCTTCGAGACAATGGCGCCGATCGCGGCAAGGAGCGTCAGGACGACCCCGGCGCGCGAAAGGGTCAGGGGCAGAAGCACGACCAGGAACAGGCCGGCCGACGCAGCGATGATCCGCCTGCGGCCCCCCTCGCCACTGAACATGCTCGACAACGGCTTGTTCTCATGGGCCGCGGCGAGAGCCCGCGGCAGCAGAAGGGCCAGAACGATGAGTGCTGCCGAGCCGAGATAGATCGCAGAGGTGTTCTTATTCAGGAAGAAGGTGGTCAGCGAACCGTTCTGGTCGAACGGCCGCAGACTGTCGGAATCGAAAACGAAGCCCACCAACCCGATGAAGCCGTAGAGGCAAGCCGCGCCGACAATGGCGCGCAACACGAGGTCGGCTCGCTTGCGATCCGGACCGATCACGACGGCTGCCGTCAGCACCAGCGCCGCAAGGAGAGGCCGGCCGAGAAAGAGAAGCGGCGAATGGCGCACCGAGCCGGACAGGGGCGGAATGTCCATGCCCAGGAT
>JAEWBL010000018.1 GCA_023391175.1 Pseudomonadota bacterium | reverse complement strand
GCGCGGCCAGGTGAAATCCATGCGGCAGTCAAAGCCCGACGCGGACTGAGAGGCGCTAGCGCGCCGCCTTCAGCAAGCGGTCGGCGGCGGCGCGGGCTTCCTGCGTCACGGTCGCGCCGGCCAGCATCCGGGCGATCTCCTCGCGCCGCGTGCTGGCGGTGAGGGCGTTGACGCGGGTGGTCACGGGGGCGTCGGGGTCCACCACGTCCTGGGCGCTCGCCTTGGCGATGAGGAGGTGGTTGCGCGCGCGGGCGGCCACCTGCGGCGCGTGGGTGACGCACAGCACCTGCACCCGCTCGGCAAGGCGACCGAGGCGCTGGCCGATGGCGTCGGCCACGGCACCGCCCACCCCGGTGTCGATCTCGTCGAAGATCAGCGTCGGTGCCGAGCCGCGATCCGCCAGCACCACCTTCAGCGCCAGGAGAAAACGGGCCAGCTCGCCGCCGGACGCCACCTTCATCAGCGCGCCGGGCCGGGTGCCGGGGTTGGTGCGGACCCAGAACTCCACCTGGTCGTGCCCGGCCGGTCCTGCCGCAGCGGGATCGCTGGTGACGCGGGTGATGAAGCTCGCCCGTTCCAGCTTGAGCGGCGGCAATTCGGCTGCCACCGCCTTGTCGAGGACGGCGGCCGCGCTGTGACGGGCACGGGACAGATCCTCCGCCGCCGCCCGATAGGCGGCTTCGGCCTCATTCACGCTCGCTTCCAGCCGCGCGAGCGTCGCCGCGCTGCGGTCGAGGCGCTCCAGATCGGACTGGTAACGGGCGGCCAAGGCGGGAAGGTCGTCGGCGCCGACGTGATATTTGCGGGCGGCGGCCCGGAGCGCAAACAGCCGCTCCTCGATGCGCTCCAGCTCACGGGGATCGAAGTCGGCGTCCGCGCGGGCGGATTCCAGAAGCTGGCGCGCCGTCTCCAGCGCATCGAGCGCCTGATCGATGGCCTCGACGGCCGGCCGCACCAGCGCCTGCGCGTCGCCCGCCCGGCGTTCCAGCCGGCGCACGGCGGCAGCCAGGGACGGTATGGGCGAACTGCCGCCCGAGACGGCATCCAGCGCCTCGTCGAGATCGCCGGCGATCTTCTCCGAGCGCATCATGGAGGTGCGCCGCTCGGACAATGCAAGTTCCTCACCCGGCTCGGGAGAGAGGGCGGAAAGCTCTTCCACCGCATGACGGATGAAATCGGCCTCTCGGGCGGCGATTTCCAGCCGCTCCCGCTCGTCCTTCGCCTCGGTGAGCGCAGTCCGCCACGCGCGCCACAGGTCGCCCACGGCCGCGACCTTGGGGGCGAGGGTGCCGAAGGCATCGAGCAGCAGCCGGTGGCTCGCGGCATCCACCATGGCACGGTCCGCGTGCTGGCCGTGCAGTTCGATGAGGCTCGCGCCGATGAGGCGCAGCGTCTGCACGCTCACCGCCTCCTCGTTGACGCTGGCGCGGGTGCGCCCGTCGGCCATCTGGATGCGGCGAATCACCAATTGGTCTTCGTCGGGCAGCTCGGCGGCGGCGAGGACGGCGTGGGCCGGATGGTCGGGTGCGAGATCGAAGGTGAGCGTCACCTGCCCCTTGGGCTGGCCGTGGCGCACGAGGGCGCCATCTCCCCGCCCGCCGAGGGCGAGGGATACGGCATCGAGCAGGATCGACTTGCCAGCACCCGTCTCACCCGTGAGGACCGTGAGGCCCTCGGACAGGGTGAGATCGAGCTTCTCGATGAGGACGATGTCCCGGATCGAGAGCGTCGCCAGCATGGATGATCAGCCAAGCCCCATCTTCTTGAACGCCTGGCTGATCCAGGACGCCTTGTTCTCCTGCGGCTCGGCCCCACCGGACTGAACCAGCTTGTAGGCGTCCTTATACCACGAGCTGTCGGGGAAGTTATAGCCAAGCACGGCCGCGGCGGTCTGCGCCTCGCCAACGATACCCATGGCCATGTAGCACTCGGTCAGGCGATAGAGGGCTTCCTCCACCTGCCGCGTGGTCTGGTACTGGGTCACGACCACCTTGAAGCGGTTGATGGCGCCCGTGTAGTTGCGCTGCTCCAGATAGTAGCGGCCGATGGCCATCTCCTTGCCGGCGAGCTGGTCGCGGGCGACCTCGATCTTGCGCTTCGCGGTGGCGGCGTATTCCGTGTTGGGATACTTGCGCACCACGTCCTGGAGGGCATCGAGCGCCTGCCGCGTCTTGCGCTGGTCGCGGGTGATGTCGGGAATGTTCTCGTAGAGCGCCGAGGCGACGAGATACTGGGCATAGGCCGCGTCGGCGGAGCCGGGGTAGAGCGCGATGTAGCGTTTTCCGACGCCGATCGCCTCGTCGTACTTGCCCGCCTCGAAATAGGAGTAGGTGGTCATCAGGAGCGACTTGCGCGCCCACTCCGAATAGGGGTGGGCCTTGTCCACGTCCTCGAATCGCTTGGCGGCCTTTTCAGGCTCCTGCCTGCGCAGCAGGGTCAGGCCTTCGTTGTAGATCTTCTCGGCCGGCTCATCGGGCGGGATGGTGTCGTCCTTGTCGCTGGCGCAGCCAGAGACGAGGAGGCCCATGGCCAGCGCGAGCACCAGCGCGCCGCCGCGGAGAAAGGCGCGCATGGGCAGGACATCGTTCAAGAATCGCATCACGGTTCAGCTTCCGTCCCGCGCCTTACGGCGTTGCTTGTACCCGAAGGATCGCGCCGGGAAAACCGCACGGCCGGCTGTCTCCCGGCCGGGCGCCTCCGCCCCATTCCTCGGCACGCTCCCCTGCTTGCCCCTGCCGCGTACCGCCGCGGACGATGCCCGCGACAGGTCCGAATGCCTCGGCCCCCGCGCCCATGGCCACGGCAGGAAACGGCCCCTCCGCGCTATCGGTGCTTTCAGTCGGCAATGTGGCGGCGACCGCTCTCCCGCGCCTGCTGCGCCGGTGTGTGGCCGCCCCGCCACGCCGGCTCACGCAGTGCGAGGGGCGCGCAGCATCTAAATCGGAACGGGGTTAACACTTCGCGAGCGCACGGCCCCCAAGACACAGGCCGATGACGTAAGCGACTATGGCCCAAACAAAAGCGGCGCCCGAGGGGGCGCCGCAGTTGCAAGATACGCGGAAGGAAGACCCGGAAGATCAGATTTCCGGCGCGAACACCGGCACCGGGCTGGACACGCCGATCTCGGCACCCACGGTCTCGCGGACGGGCCGGACCGGAGCCTCGACGATGGCATAGTTGGCGCGGTCGGCCAGCAGGGCGTCCACCACCTGGAAGTTCAGCTTGTGGCCGCCGCGGAAGGAGCGGTAACGGGCCAGCAGGGGCATTCCGGCGAGGGCGAGATCGCCCACCGCGTCGAGCGCCTTGTGGCGGACGAATTCGTCGGAGAAGCGCAGGCCCTCGGGGTTCAGCACGCCGCTCTCGTCGAGGCAGATGGTGTTTTCCAGGGCGGCGCCGCGGGCGTAGCCGGCGGAGCGCAGGCGCTCGACATCCTTGAGGAAGCCGAAGGTGCGGGCCGAAGCCAGCTCACGGCGGAACACGGCCGGCGACATGGTGGCGGCGAAGCGCTGGCGGCCGATCATGTCGTGGCCGAACTCGATCTCCACCTCAAGGCGGAAACCAGCTTCGTAGGGCAGAAGCTCGCCGAAGGCAGCGCCGTTCTCGACGCGGACGGGCTTGAGCACCTTGAGGAACTTGCGGCGGCCGCGCACTTCGGCGACGCCGGCGGCGTCGATGGCGGCCACAAAATCGCCCGCGCTGCCGTCGAGGATCGGAACTTCGGGGCCGTCGATCTCGACCGTGGCATTGTCCACGCCGAGGCCGCTGAGGGCCGCGAGGACGTGCTCGACGGTGGAGACAAGGGCGCCGGAGCGATCGCCGAGAACGGTGGCGAGGTCGGTGGCCTGCACGGAACGGCGGCTGACGGTTGCCTTGCGGGGCGCCTGATCGGCGAAGGAGCGGATGAAGACGACACCGGTGTTCGCGGACGCGGGCTTCAGGGTGATGGTCGCTTCGACCCCGGCGTGAACGCCGACACCCTTGAGTGCGATTTCGCGAGCCAGAGTGGTCTGCATCTTTGGTGCGTCCCGTTTCGGGGAAGTTTCCGGCTAACGGGTGTGACCCGCTTGCCGCACTGCTTCCCTCAAACCTTCACCTTGGGTCCCAACTTTCGCCCCGGTTGTACAAAGAAATTGTCAACACGGTCGGCGAGTCGGTCCCTCAGGATGGGTGCACCCTAGTCGTCACGGGGGGTGACGCCAAATCACGCTTGCTTACCCTCTGTTACGAATGCTCTTTCTCAATTTCCCATTAACTATCAGATAGTTAGCGGCAAGTTTCAAGGCGCCGGAGAGGCCTCTGTTACAGCCTTCCGCGGGGGTGAAGCCACACGAATCGGGAGAGATGTGGCGCGAAAGCCACAGGGTTGCGACGTGCTGAAGCCAGCGCTTCGGCGACTGACCGGCTGCCGCGCAATGGACGCGTAATGGGCGGGAAGGCGGCCGGCAGCCGGCACCGGAGAGACCCGGCGCCGGCTAAGCCTTCATCGAACTTCAGTTCGCCTGGCGGCGCAGGAAAGCCGGGATTTCCAGCTGGTCGTCGTCATGGTGCGGGCCGGGACGCGAGGGCACCTCGGCGGCCGGGCGCATGGGCGGACGCTTGGCAAACTCGGACACCGGCGGCTCACCGCCGCGCGAGGGCATGGTCGGGCGGGCATCGCGCGGCTCGCCACGGCCTTCACCGCGGGGATCGGGGCGCTGCTCGGGACGGCGTTCCGGGGCGCGCATGCTCGGCTGCTCGCGGCGGGCGGGCTCGGCTTCCGGCTCCTCGCGGCGACCAACGTGCGCAAGACGCTGGAGAAGGGTCATGCGCTTCTTGTCCGGCTGGGCCTGCTCCACCGGCGGCTCGCCCCGCTGGGCGCGGATCTGGTTCTGCGCGGGCAGCGGCAGCTCGTCGACGCGGGGCATGCGCGGGGAGCGCGGACGCTGGCCGGCCGGCGGGATGTAGGGGGCGAACTCGTCCTCCACCATCGGCGCGGGCTGGGGCGCGGGCTCCGGCTCGGCGAAATAGGTGGGCTTGGGCGGCGCGGTGCGGATGGTCACGTCGTCGATGGCGACGGCGCGCTCGGCCGGGGCCTGCTGGGGCTGAGCCGGCGGGGCATAGGCCTGAGGCGCATAGGCCTGAGGCTGGGCGTAGCCCTGCGGCTGTCCATAGGCCTGCGGCGCCTGGCCCTTCTGGGCGGCGTCTTCCATGGCGATGAGGTCTTCGGCCTGGATCGCCGCCACGGCGCTGCGGATCTGCGCCTCGCGGGTGGCTTCCACGGCGGCCCGGCCGGCGTTCGAGATCTTGCGGCCGCCAAGGTCGGGGAAGCGGTCGGCGACCGGCTGGAGCTGCTCGGGGATCACCGCCGGGTCGATGCCGGTGGCCACCACCGAGACGCGGATGATGCCGTCGAGCATCTCGTCGAAGGTGGCGCCGAGGATGATGTTGGCGTCGGGGTCCACTTCCTCGCGGATTCGGGTCGCCGCCTCGTCCACCTCGAACAGCGTCATGTCCTTGCCGCCGGTGATGGAGATCAGCAGCCCGCCGGCGCCGCGCATGGAGGTTTCGTCCAGCAGCGGGTTGGCGATGGCGGCCTCGGCGGCCTGGATGGCGCGCTTGTCGCCGGAGGCTTCGCCCGTGCCCATCATGGCCTTGCCCATGTCGCGCATCACGGCGCGGACGTCGGCGAAGTCGAGGTTGATGAGGCCTTCCTTCACCATCAGGTCGGTGATGCAGGCGACGCCCGAATAGAGCACCTGGTCGGCCATGGCGAAGGCGTCGGCGAAGGTGGTCTTCTCGTTCGCCACCCGGAACAGGTTCTGGTTCGGGATGACGATGAGGGTGTCGACGCTCTTCTGCAGCTCGCTGATGCCGTGCTCGGCGACGCGCATGCGGCGCTGGCCCTCGAAGTGGAAGGGCTTGGTCACCACGCCGACGGTCAGGATGCCGAGCTCGCGGGCCGCGCGGGCCACCACCGGGGCGGCGCCGGTGCCGGTGCCACCGCCCATGCCGGCGGTGATGAAGACCATGTGCGAGCCGGACAGGTGATCGCGGATTTCATCGATGACTTCCTCGGCGGCGGCGCGGCCGACTTCCGGCTGGGAGCCGGCGCCGAGACCCTCGGTCACCGCCACGCCCATCTGCACCACGCGCTCGGCCTTGGTGAGGGCGAGGGCCTGGGCGTCGGTGTTCGCCACCACGAACTCCACGCCGTGGAGCCCGGAGGTGATCATGTTGTTAACGGCGTTGCCACCGGCGCCGCCCACACCGAACACCGTGATCCGGGGACGAAGCTCACGAATGTCGGGCATCTGAAGGTTGATCGTCATGCTATTGCTCCGTCCCGATCGGCCCTGTCCGCCGCTCGCGAATCCTTGATGACCTCTTTGTTACGGCAGCTTTCGTTAACCATGTCTAAAAGCTGTCCTTCAGCCAGCGGCCGACGCGACCGAAATAGCCCGGTCCCTCGCCCACTGCCGCCTGCCGCCGGCGCGGCTCGAAGTGTTCGAGCCCTGCCACCTGCGGATAGACGAGAAGACCTGCCGTCACCGCGAAGGCCGCGCCGCGCGCCGCCTCGGGAAGACGGGAAACGCCAAGCGGGCGGCCGATTCTGACCTGCGGGCCGATGACCCGCGCCACAAGATCGGCAAGCCCCTGAAGCTGCGCCGCGCCGCCGGTGAGCACGATGCGCCGGCCGGCATCCCCGGCATGGCCGGAGGCCCTGAGGCGATCGCGCAACAGTTCGACGATTTCCTCCGCCCGCGGCTTCACGATGGTGACGAGCCGGGACTTCGGAACCATGTGCGGCTGGTCGCGCGAATCACCCGACAAGGGCGGCACGGTCAGCATGTCGTGGTCGTCGGAGGAGACCGCCACCACGGCCCCGTGCAGCGCCTTCAGGCGCTCGGCATCGGCAAGGCGCGCGGGCATCCCGCGGGCGACGTCGTTGGTGATGTGCTGGCCGCCCAGCGCCACGCCGTCCACATAGAGGCAATGGCCGCCGGCGACGATGGAGAAGGTGGTGGTGCCGGCCCCCATGTCGATGAGGGTGACGCCCAGTTCCATCTCGTCGTCGGTGAGCGAGGAGAGCGCCGCAGCATAGGGCGCCGCCA
Source organism: Pseudomonadota bacterium (assembly GCA_023391175.1). Taxonomy (GTDB): domain Bacteria; phylum Pseudomonadota; class Alphaproteobacteria; order Rhizobiales; family Xanthobacteraceae; genus Xanthobacter. The sequence goes on along the minus strand of JAEWBL010000018.1, from coordinate 463 downwards.
CCATGGCCTCGATGGAGAGATGGCAGCGCTCGACGCACAGCACGAGATTCTTCAGCGCCGTGAGATCGGCGGTGATGACGTGCATGTCGGCGCCGAGTTCGCGCCCGAGCATCCCGCACGGCTCGCCGATGCCGCGCCGGCCATCCAGCGAATAGCCCACGGGCAGCGCGTGCATCACGGCGCGGCCGTCGCCCACCGCGTAGGTGGAGGCGGCTTCCAGCACGCGGCGGATGTCGAATTCCTCCACCGCCGGAGCCGAGAGGCGCACCGCGGCCTCGTAATGCTGCGAGGCGAGCCGGCCGCCTGAGACGCCGACCACCACCGAGGCGATCTGAACGCCCGAGGCGCGCTCCGCCATGTCGACCGCCTGGCGGATGGCGAGTTCGGCCTTGGCCATGTCCACCACCGCGCCGCCCTTGATGCCGTGGGCGCGGGTGTGGCCGATGCCGAGCACGTCGATGGC
>JAEWBL010000010.1 GCA_023391175.1 Pseudomonadota bacterium | reverse complement strand
TGCCGCTGCCGAGCGCCCCGAGGATCTCGTCGGAGGACCCGAAGACGCCGTCGAAGAGCGCGAGCTTCTGCGAGAGCAGGTCGTAGAGGCGGGCGTCGGCGGCGTTCTGGCGGTTGAGGAAGTTCAGGACGAGCACGTCGCGGGACTGCCCGTAGCGGTGGCAGCGGCCGATCCGCTGCTCGATGCGCTGCGGGTTCCACGGCAGGTCGAAGTTCACGACCAGGTTGCAGAACTGGAGGTTCAGCCCCTCGGCGCCCGCCTCGCTCATGAGCAGGATCTGGGAGCGGTTGCGGAACTCCTCCACGAGGGCCTGCCGCTTGTCCACGCCGCCCGAGTCGCCGGAGAGGCACGTCACGGCGTACCCCTTCGCCTCCAGGATGGACTTCAGGTACGCCATCGTGCGCCGGAACTCGGTGAAGACCACCGCCTTCTCCGGCCAGCCGCACGCTCGCGCGACGGTGAACGCCCGGTCGACGCCGCGCACCAGCGCCTCGCCCTTCGCGTTCACCCGGATCGAGCGCGCCAGCTTGGCGCAGTGGCGCAGCTCCGCGAGCTCGTCCCGCATCGCGGGGATGGCGGCGCGGCCGCGGGGCCGGGCCTTGCCGGCGCCGGTCCACTCCTCGTCCTCCTCCATGAAGGCGGCGAGGTCGTGCTGGTCCACGGCGGCGGCGGCGCACTCCGCGCCCGCCAGCTGCCCCTCGAGCGACTCGGCGAGCCGCTCGAGGGTGGTCGCCAGCGCGTAGGTGGAGGAGGCCAGGATCTTCCGGTACACCAGCACCAGCAGCGCGCGGCGCGACTCGGGGATGGCGTAGGCGTCCTCGCGGCGCAGGTAGGCCGAGACGCGGTCGTAGAGCTCCTGCTCCTCCGCGGTGGGCGCGAAGTCCTCGACGAGCGAGCGGCGCGCCGTGAACTTCACGTACTCCTTCACCTGCCGCCGCAGCGTCCGGATGACGCAGTGGGAGAGCCGCTCCTTCAGGTCGGCGGCCTTGTCGTCGGTGAGCTCGCCGGCGGCGTACTGCGCCCGGAACGCGTCCTCGGTGCCGAGCAGCGCGTCGTCGATGAACGCGGTGAGCCCCAGCAGCTCCATGAGGTCGTTCTGCAGCGGCGTGGCGGTGAGCAGCAGCTTCGGGCAGCGCCGCAGCCCCTTGCGCAGCGCCTGCCCGGTCTTGTGGTCGCGCTTGTACGCGTTCCGCAGCCGGTGCGCCTCGTCGATGACCGCGACGTCCCACGGCACCCGCTCCAGGAGCTCGCTGCGCATCGCGGCGAACGGGTGGGACGAGATGACGATGCCGCCGGTGTCGAACGGGTTGCCGCGCACGCCCTGCTTCTCGAGCGCCCGCGCCCGCTCGCCGTCCACCACCTCGCTGTCGAGGCCGAACTTGTCCTTCAGCTCGGCGCGCCACTGCGCGCGCAGCGAGGCGGGGACCAGGATGAGCGCCCTCGTGCGTCCCTCGGCGGCGAGCTGCGCCAGCACCAGGCCGGCCTCCACCGTCTTGCCGAGGCCGACCTCGTCGGCGAGCACGGCGCCGCCGGTCGAGAGCGAGGCGAGCGCGAAGGCGGCGGCCTCCACCTGGTGCGGGTTGAGATCGATCGCCGACTGGGCCATGGCCGGCGCGAGGCGCGACGCGCCGCTGCCAGCCCGCGAGGAGAGGGCCTCCGCGGCGATCCGCTGGTGGAACCGGGAGAGGGTGGCTGGGCCGACCGCGGCGTCCTTGCGGCTGACGGCGCCGCCGGGCGCCGGCTTGTCGCCCGCAATGCCGACCTTTTCTCCGCACGCGCGCTCGCGCACGGCAACCTGCGACGCCACCACGCCCATCCCGCCGACCTCCGCCACCTGCCGCTCCGCGCTCCCACTCCAGCGCGCGAGAGAGTCGATGCTAGCTCAACTCGATCCCGCGAGCCACGTCGGCTAGAAAAGGGCGATGCAGCTCAAGCTCAATGGAGAGCTCCGGGACGTCCCGGAGGGTATGAGCGTCACCGCCCTTCTCGCACACCTCGGCGTCAAGGCGCCGCGCGTGGCGGTCGAGGTCAACGAGGTCGTCGTGACGAAGGACCGTTACGACACCCACCAGCTCGCGGCCGGCGACGCCGTCGAGATCGTGGCATTCGTCGGAGGAGGGTAGGTCGTGGCCGACACCTGGACGCTGGGCAAGCACACCTTCACGAGCCGCCTGCTCGTCGGCACCGGGAAGTATCCCGACTTCCCGACGATGCAGCGCGCGCTCGAGGCCTCCGGCGCGGAGGTCGTCACGGTGGCGGTGCGCCGCCTCGACCTCTCCGCCAAGGGCGAGCAGTCGCTCCTCGAGTGGATCCCGAAGCACATGACGCTGCTGCCGAACACCGCCGCGTGCTTCACGGCCGACGAGGCGATCCGCACCACGCGCCTCGGCCGCGAGCTGGGCATGGGCGACCTCGTGAAGCACGAGGTCATCGGCGACAAGCGCACGCTCTTCCCCGACGTGGAGGAGCTCGTGAAGGCCGCGCGCGTGCTGGTGAAGGAGGGCTTCACCGTGATGCCCTACACCAACGACGATCCCGTCACCGCGCGCAAGCTCGAGGACGCCGGCTGCGCGGCCGTCATGCCGCTCGGAGCGCCGATCGGCTCGGGGCTCGGCATCCGGAACCCCTACAACCTCCGGATCGTGATGGAGAGCGTGAAGGTGCCGGTGCTCGTGGACGCAGGCGTCGGGACGGCGAGCGACGCCGCGGTCGCGATGGAGCTCGGTGCCGTCGCCGTGCTCATGAACACCGCCATCGCCGAGGCGAAGGACCCGGTGCTCATGGCCGAGGCCATGCGCGAGGGCATCAGCGCGGGCCGGAAGGCGTTCCTCGCCGGGCGCATCGGCATGAAGCTGCACGCGGCCGCCAGCAGCCCGATGACCGGCCTCATCGGGAGCTGATCGCGGCAGGCTCGTCCGTGACCTGCGACGCGCCGCGAC
>JAEWBL010000716.1 GCA_023391175.1 Pseudomonadota bacterium | reverse complement strand
GCCCTTCACCGCGCCCGCCCCGAGCCCCTGGATGAAGTATTGGCTCAGCAGGGCGAAGGCGCCGAACAGCGGCAAGGCGATGAGGGTGGAACCGGCCATGATCTCGCCCCAGCGCAGATCGAACGAGCCGACCATGGAGGCGAGCCCCACCGGCACGGTCTTGTTGGCATCGGAGCCGATCATGATGAGCGCGTAGGTGTAGTCCGTCCACGACAGCAGGAAGGAGAAGATGGCCACCGTGATGAGCCCCGGCAGCGACAGCGGCAGCACCACCCGCAGGAAGGCGCCGAGCCGCGTGCAGCCATCCACCATGGCCGCCTCCTCGAGCTCGAACGGCATGCTTTTGAAGAAGCCCCACAGGAACCACACGCCGAGCGGCAAAGTGAGGGTGAGGTGGGAGACGATGACGCTCGTCAGCGTATCGCCGAGGCCGAGCTTGGCGAAGATGGAGAACATGGGAATGGCGATGAGCAGCGGCGGGAACATGTAGGCGTAGAGCATCGCCCCCACGATGATTCCCTTACCCCGGATGCGGTGGCGCGTGACCGCATAGGCGATCATGATGGAGAACACCATGGTCACTGCCACCGTCACCGCTGCAACAATCAGCGAATTCAGGAACTGGGAGGGATAATCCGTCAGCTCCAGAAGGTTCGTGTAGTATTCCCAGGTGAACGGGCCCGGCAGCAGCGAGGTGGAATTGATGAGCGCCTGCGGCGCGCGGGTGGAGGACACCACCATCCAGTAGATGGGGAAGGCCGAATAGATCGCGATCAGCGTTGCGGCGCCATAAAGCGCGATGCGGCCGGCGAGCGAGCGGGGGGCGCGGGACATCGCAGCTTCACTCCGTATCGAGCGGAAACAGGCGGAAATAGATGAACACCACCAGCGACAGGATGGCGAAGGAGATGGTCGCCACCGCCGCGCCGCCGCCGATGTCGAACTGCCCGAACGCCTGGCGATAGGAGAGGATGGCAAGATGCTCCGTGGCGCCCACCGGGCCGCCCTGGGTGAGCAGCCAGATGACGTCGAACTTGTTGAACATCCACACGGCGCGCAAAAGCACGATCACAGTGAGGATGGGCTTCAGCATGGGCAGCGTGATGTGGAAGAAACGCTGGACGGCGTTCGTGCCGTCCACCTTCGCCGCCTCGTAGAGGGAGGACGGCACGGTCTGGAGTGCGGCGAGGAAGGTGGTGGTGACGAAAGGTGTCCACATCCACACGCTCACCAGGATCACCGAGGCCATGGCCGCGCCAGGGCTCTCGAACCACTGCACCTGCGGCAGGCCGAGGGCGGACATCATGGTGGTGAGCACGCCGATGGAGCCGTCCACCATCCACTTGAAGGTCAGCACCACCACCACGGTCGGCAGCAGATAGGGCAGGATGGAGAGGCCGCGCACGATGTTGCGGCCGGGGAAGACCTGATTGAGCACCAGCGCGAAGCCGATGCCCAGCACCACCTGAAAGACGATGGTGCCGAGCGAGTAGATGAAGCCGTTGATCAGCGCGCGCCAGAAAACCCATTGCGAGAGCATGCGCGTGTAATTGTCGAGCCCTGCCCACTTCGGAGCGCCGACGAAAGAATCCATCTGGTAGAAGCTCAGCGACACCGCATAGACCACCGGCGCCACGATGAGCAGCGCGGTCACGGCAAGGCCCAGAATGAGGAAGGAATAGATGGTCGCTTTGGAACTCACCTGCGGCGCCTCGCTGAGCGGCTTGTGACCCTTCAGGGTCGAGACGGAAACGCCCGGCCCGAGGGCCGGAGCGGTGGAATGGCCGGCAGGCCACGATCAGGGCAGAGCCTGCCGGCCTTGCGTCTTCGGACGAAATCCTCAGGACGCAACCGTGTGGCGATGACCGCTCACGAAGCGATGACCTGCCGCATGCGGTCGGCGGCGGCCTTCACGCATTCGGCGGAGGACATGCCCTTCAGAACCTTGTTCTGCAGCATTTCCGGGAACACGAAGGCCTCGAAGATCTTGCCCGGCTTCAGGCTCGGCGAGGGCCCCTGCGTGTCGATGGAGGTGAGGATCATGTTCTTGTCGGTGAGGAACGACTTCATCATCTCCACCGCCGCATTGTGCTTCTCGATGAGCGGATGGGCCCGCCAGCGCGCATCGTCATAGACATCGAGGCGCGGCGGCTGGAAGTGCAGCGGGGCGGTGTGCAGGAAGTTGATGTACTGGTTCTCGGTGAACCACTTCATGAACTTCATGGCCTCGTCGGACTGGGGCGTCTTCAGCACCACCCAGCCGTCATAGCCATGGTTCACCGCCTGATGCTTCCCGGCGGAATCCATGTACGGCATGATCCCGTACTTGTCGGCGAGCGCGGGGTTGTTGCGCTCCAGCACCTCAATGATGCGGCCGGCATAAGCGGTGTGCGCCACCTTGCCGGAGGTGAAATTGGACAGCACCTCGCCAAAGCTCGCCTGGCTGGTGCCGGACGGCATGGTCTTGTAGAGCTCTCCGAAGAAATCGAGATAACGGCTCGCGCGCGGCGCCATGTCCGCATTGTCGAAGATGATGTTCCACTTGTCGTCGAACAGCTGCACGCCTTCCGCCCACATGAAGCCGGGGGAGAGCCAGTTGGTGGCGCCGTTCGAGCCGATGGGAAACAGGGAGCCGGCCGTGCCGTCGCCATTCAGCGCCTGGCTGTTCTTCAGGAAACCGTCCCAGGTCTTCGGCACCTCAAGCTTGTTCTTCTCGTAGAGATCCTTGCGATAATAGATCCAAGCGAGGTTGTAGTCGTAGGGATACCAGTAGACCTTTCCGTCTACCGGGAACAGGATGTTCGGGCCCCACTTGTACTTGTCCGTCAGCTCGTTGAGCGGCATCAGCTGCCCCTCGGAGGCGAGGATCAGCACATGGCCGATGAAGGCGAAGGTGGCGATGTCGTAGGGCGTGCCGCCGCGCAGCGAGGTGGTCACCTTGGTGAAGATGCCGTCCAGCGGCACGGAATCCACCACCACCTTGGTGCCGAACTGCTTCTCATATTCCGCCGCCGCCACCTTCAGCGCGCGGATGCTGTCGATGGAGGTCTCGGCATTGAGGAAGCGGATGGTCTTGGTGCCCTGCGCGCGCACCACGGCGGGGGCCGCGAGGCCACCGGCGGCGATGCCGGCGCTCAAGGCTCCGGCGCCCTTCAAAAGGGTCCGGCGTGACAGCCCGTCCTTCTTGATCTCGTCCATGGCGTTCTCCCGATCGTCTTGTTCTGCGTTCTTGTTTTCACTCGGCAAATTCAGGCGGCGGGGCGCCGCCCCACATCCGTGTCGGCGCAGTTGATCCGCGCTCCGGTTTCCTTGGAGAAGACATGCAGCCGGCCGGGCCGGAACTGGATGGGAAGGGTGGTGCCGCTGCGCACCGCGTCAGTGCGGTCCAGCATTACCCGCAGGCGCACACCCGCGACCTCGCCGATGCACAAAGTCTGCGCACCGAGCTGCTCGATCACCGCCACCTGAAAAGCGTGCGCGCCCGGCGCCTCGCCGACGCCGATGTGCTCGGGCCGGACGCCCAGAACGAGCGGTGTCCCCTCCGCGGCGGCGATGCCCGGCGGCAGCTCGATGGAGAGGCCGCCGGCCTTGAGCGCGCCGCGCTCCAGATGTCCCTCGATGAGGTTCATCTCGGGCGAGCCGATGAAGCCCGCCACGAACAGATTGGCCGGCCGGTCGTACACCTCCAGCGGCGCGCCCACCTGCTGCACATGGCCGTCGCGCATGATGAGGATGCGGTTGGCGAGCGTCATCGCCTCGACCTGGTCGTGGGTGACGTAGACCATGGAGGTTCCGACCTCCTGGTGCAGCCGGGCGATCTCCTCCCGCATCCGCACGCGCAGCTTCGCGTCGAGGTTGGAGAGCGGTTCGTCCAGCAGGAACACGTCCGGGTCGCGCACCAGAGCCCGGCCTAGCGCCACGCGCTGCATCTGCCCGCCGGAGAGCTGCTTGGGCTTGCGCTCCAGATAGGGGTCGAGGCCCAGCATGGCGGAGGCGGACTTCACCCGGCGGTCGATCTCCGCCCGGTCCATCTTGCGCATGCGTAGGCCGAAGGCGAGGTTCTCGTAGATGGTCTTGTGCGGATAGAGCGCATAGTTCTGGAACACCATGGCGATGTTCCGGTCCTTGGGTTCGAGGCGAGTGACATCCCGCCCGCCGATCTCGATGGTGCCGGTGGTGATCTCCTCCAGCCCCGCGATCATGCGGAGCGTCGTGGACTTGCCGCAGCCGGAGGGGCCGAGGAACACCACGAACTCGCCGTCGCGGATGGTGAGGTCCACCCCGTGCACGGCCACCTGCGCACCGTAGGCCTTGCGGACCTGATTGAGCCTGACTTCAGCCATGGGTGACCTCATCCCGACGCGCCGTGGCGCCGGATGCCGCGTCCGCGACGAAGGCGTGGATGCGATGGTTGATGGGGGCGAGCGCCGCCTGTATCTCGCCATAGAGCCCGTGGCCGCGCGCATAGAGCGCGGCCCGCTCGGGATCGGGCGTGGCGGTGGAAACGATGGCGACGCGTCGCGCCGCATCCGCCTCGTCGGCATAGGCCCCGACACCGACGCCGGCCAGAAGCGCCGCGCCGAAGGAGGCTTCCGCCACCGCTGGCAGCTCCACCTTCACATCCAGCACATCGGCCACGATCTGCCGCCACAGGGCGCTCTTCGCCCCGCCGCCGGTGAGGCGGGCGGTGGAGAAGTCCAGCCCCTTGGCGCGCAGGGCGACGAGGCAATCCTTCAGCGAATAGGCGATGCCCTCATAGAGCGCCCGCACGAAATGGCCCGGCCCGTGGTTGAAGCCGATGCCCACGAAATCGGCGCGGAGCAGCGGATCCCAATGGGGGCTGCGCTCGCCGTTGAGATAAGGATGGAAAAACAGGCCTTCCGCCCCCGGACGCACGGCGGCAGCGAGACGGTCCATCTCGGTGAAAACTGCCCCGCCGTCCTCGCCCGCGCGCTTGAAGAAGGTGTCGCGCAGCCATTTGTGAGCCGAGGCGCAGGAGTTGGTGGCCGCGATCACATACCAGTGGTCCGGCATGATGTGGGGATAGTTGATGACGGTGAAATCCGGCCTTGGATGGCGCGAGAGCACGCTCACCGTCGCGGCGGTGGCGAGCTTCACCACGCCGAGCCCCTCCCCCGTCATGCCCGCGCCATAGGTCTCGGCGGCCGTGTCGGACGTGCCGCACACCACGGGCGTGCCCTCGGCAAGGCCGGTCTGGCGCGCGGCTTCCGCCGTCACGGTGCCCACCACCGTCTTGGGCGCGACGATGGGCGGCAACGTCTCCAGCGGCCAGCCGATCATGGCGCAGAGTTCGGGGGACCAGCCGCCAGTGGAGGCATCGGCCATCAGGGTGCCGACGGCATCGATGGTGTCCGTCTCCCACGTTCCGGTGAGGCGCGAGCGCAGCCAGTCCTTGGCCACGTAGAGCCGGCGCACGCGGGCGAAGGCTTGCGGCTCGTGCCGGCGCAGCCACAGCATCTGCGGCAGGGTCCAGGTGGGATTGGCACGGTTGGCGCCGATCTCCAGGATGCGCGCGTCCCACTGCCGGCGCAGGTCCGCCGTCTCGGGGCCGGAGCGCTGGTCGTTCCAGAGAATGGCGGGGCGGATCACGTCGCCGTCCGCATCCTCCAGCACCTGCGTATGGGCGCCGGCCGAGAATGAGATCGCGAGCACATCCCTCGGCGACGCGCCGGCGGCGGCGAGCGCGCGGGGCACGGTCTCGCACACCGCGCGCCACCAGTCGTGCGGGTTCTGCTCGCTCCAGCCGGGATAGGGGGCGGAGGTGGCGATGGGCGCGGACGCCTCGCCCGCCAGCGTGCCGTCGAGGCGGATCACGCTGGTCTTCAGCGCCCCCGCGCCGAGATCGA
>JAEWBL010000712.1 GCA_023391175.1 Pseudomonadota bacterium | reverse complement strand
GCCCTTCACCGCGCCCTGAACGGCGCCGGGCACCAGCAGCGCCACCAGCACCGCGCCGGGCAGGCAGTCGAGCACCCGCCGCACGCGCGGCGTGACAGGCACCAGCCGCATGAGCCAGAAGCCACCGGCGCGGTTGAAGGCGGTGGCGGCCGCCATCACCAGGATGGCGGTGAGGGTTCCGGCATCAACGGTCATCGTCGGTGAATCCGCCTGCGAGCGCGCCCGCAACGGCGCCGATCACGATGAACCACCAGCCTGGCAGCACGAACGACACGGCGGTGGAAACCGCCGCGGCCACGCCCCAGCCCACCGCCTCGCGCTTCCCCTTCCAGTTGGGGAGCAGCATGGCGATGAAGAAGGCGGGCACCACGAGGTCGATGCCCACCGCCTTGGGATCGGGAATGCCGCCACCCACCAGATGGCCGGCGACGGTGGCCAGCACCCACACCACCCAGGTGATGAGGCCCGAGCCGACGAAATAGCCCACGTCGCTGCCGCCCTCGGCGCGGTAGCGCAGCGCGGCGGCCCAGTTGTTGTCGGCCATCATCATCAGCGCCGGATAGGACTTCCACGCCGGCAGCGTGCCGAGCCACGGCCGCAGCGAGGCGCCCATCAGCACGTGGCGCATGTTCACCGTGAGGGTGAGGAAGCCGAGCGCCAGCAGGGAGCCGGCGGTCCAGTGCTGCGTCCAGCCTTCCAGCGCGACCATCTGGGCCAGGCCCGCGAACACCAGCGCCGAGGAGAGCGTCGCCTCCAGCAGGGTGAAGCTCTTCTGGATGGAGGCGGCGCCGAAGGCCATGCCGAAGGCGGCGATGCCCGGCATCAGCGGCAGCATGGCGCGCGCGCCTTCCGCCATGCCGGCGAGGGTCAGTGGAACAGGAGGGGGCTTCGTCATCTGGAGCGGGGCAATCAACAGTCACGTCGCGGGAATACCGTCCTTATGGACGCCCCCGCCGGAAAGGCCAACCCGATTTCCCCTTTTTGGTGCGCCCTTCCCCTCAGCCTGTCGGCTCCGGCTCGAACAGGCGCGAGAGGCCTTCGTCCCAGGGCGGGATGCCGCCGTGGCCCTGGCCGTAGAGGGCGGCAAGGTGATCGATGAAGACGCGCACCTTCTGCGGCAGGAAGCGGCGGGAGGGGTAGACCGCGAACAGGCCCACCCGGTGGGAGGCGCGCCAGCGCGGCAGCACCACCTTCAGCGCGCCGGAGCGCAGTTCCGGCCCCACGTCCCAGGTGGAGCGCAGCGCGATGCCCACCGAGGCGAGCACCGCCTCGCGCACCACCTCGTTGGAATTGGTCCGCAGCTGGGAATGCACGCGCAACGTCACCGGCCCGTCCGGCCCCTCCAGCTTCCACGGGTCCTGCCCGTGGGTGGCGATGAGGATGTGGGAGGCGAGTTCGGAAATGTGCTTGGGCTCGCCGGCGCGGGCGAGATACTCCGGCGTCGCGCACAGCACCCGATGGACCGGCGCGAGGCGGCGGGCGACGAGGCTGGAATCGTCGAGGTCTGCGATGCGCACTGCCACGTCGAAGCCCTCGCCCACGATGTCCACGAACGAATCCGACAGTTCGAGGTCGATGGTGAGGTCGGGGTTCGCCTCCATCAGCGGCAGGAGGTTCGGCGCGATGTGCAGCCGGCCGAAGGAGGTGGGCGCCGACACCCGCAGGAGGCCGCGCGCCTCGGTGGACTTGCGGGCGAGCTGGCTCTCCGCCTCCTCGATGGAGGCGAGGATGGTGACAACGCGTTCGTAGAAGCCCTGCCCCGCCTCGGTGAGGGCCACCTTGCGGGTGGTGCGCTGGAACAGGCGCGCGCCGAGCCGCTCCTCCAGCCGCTGCACTCGCTTCGACACCACCGGCGGGGACAGCCCCATCTCCCGCCCGGCGGCGGAGAGGCTGCCGGCGGTGACGATGCGCGCGAAGATTTCAAGGTCGCCCAGATTGCCGATCATCGATCGACGCTCCTCCTGGCCGGGGAATCGGACCGGCCGATTGTTTTCTCTTCAGCCGCCGACTTTATCCGTCAGGGAAAGAATGGGCGACGTTTTTTCCCTAATGAACCGATTATAGTTCCTCCAACAAGAACGGCTCAAAGGGACGCCGACATGACGGGAACCACTCCGGGCCTCAGGCTGCCGGAAGCGGATGCTCGGGTGCTCGCCCGACGGGAGGAGATCATCGCCGCGCTCCGGGCCATCGTGCCCGGCGAGGGCGTCATTTCCCATGAACGGGAGATGCGGCCCTACGAATCCGACGCGGTCACCGCCTATCGCCAATTGCCCCTCGTGGTGGTGCTGCCGTCGACCACCGAGCAAGTCGCTGCGGTCCTGAAATACTGTTACGAGAACGAGATTCGCGTGGTGCCGCGCGGCTCGGGCACCTCGCTCTCGGGCGGCTCGCTGCCGCTTCAGGATGCGGTGCTGCTGGGCATGGGCAAGTTCAACCGCATCCTCGACATCGACACCGCCAACCGCGCCGCCGTCGTACAGCCGGGGGTCACCAACCTCGGCATCTCCAAGGCGGTGGACCACCTCGGCTTCTATTACGCCCCCGATCCCTCCTCGCAGATCGCCTGCTCCATCGGCGGCAATGTGGGCGAGAATTCCGGCGGCGTGCATTGCCTCAAATACGGGCTCACCACCAACAACGTGCTGGGCGTCGAGATGGTGCTCATCACCGGCGAGATCGTGCGCCTCGGCGGCAAGCATCTCGATGCCGGCGGGCTCGATCTCCTCTCCGTCATCATCGGTTCGGAGGGGCTGCTGGGGGTGGTGACGGAAGTCACGGTGCGCCTTCTCAAGAAGCCGGACACCGCCCGCGCGGTGCTGGTGGGCTTTCCCACCTCCGAGGATGCCGGCGAGTGCGTGGCGCGGATCATCGGCGGCGGCATCATCCCGGCCGCCATCGAGATGATGGACCGCGACGCCATCGCCGCCGCCGAGGCCTTCGTGAACGTGGGCTATCCGCTGGATGTGGAAGCCCTTCTCATCGTCGAGCTGGACGGGCCGGAGGCGGAATGCGCCCACCTTCTGGAAGAGGTGACGCGCATCGCGCAAGGCTGCAATTCGGTCACCCTGCGCGTCTCCACCAGCGAGGCGGAGCGCCTCGGCTTCTGGGCCGGGCGCAAGGCCGCCTTCCCGGCGGTGGGGCGCCTCTCGCCCGATTATCTGTGCATGGACGGCACCATTCCGCGCCGCCAGTTGCCCTATGTGCTCTCGCGGATGCGCGAACTCTCCGCGCAATACGATCTGCGCGTCGCCAACGTGTTCCATGCGGGCGACGGCAACCTCCACCCGCTCATCCTCTATGACGCGAACGCGCCGGGACAGCTCCACGCGGCGGAAAGCTTCGGCGCCGACATCCTGCGGCTGTGCGTGGAGGTGGGCGGCGTGCTCACCGGCGAGCATGGCGTGGGCGTGGAGAAGCGCGACCTCATGCCGACCATGTTCAACGAGGTCGATCTCGCCCAGCAGCTGCGGCTGAAATGCGCCTTCGACGACAAGAGCCTGCTCAACCCCGGCAAGGTGTTCCCGACCCTGCACCGCTGCGCCGAGATGGGCCGCATGCATGTGTCGGGCGGCGCGCTGCCCTTCCCGGACCTGCCGCGCTTCTGAGCGCGCGCCTCCCCTTATTCGAGACCCAGATCATGAGCGACATCATCGCAGCGCGCGACGAGCAGGAGGTCGCGGAGGCGGTCCGCACCGCCCTCGGCGCCGGCAAGACGCTGGAGGTGCGCGGCCACGGCTCGCAGCAGGCCCTCGGCCGGCCGAGCCAGACCGACCTCACCCTCGACCTTTCCGCTTTGTCCGGCGTCACCCTCTACGAGCCGGAGGAGCTGGTGCTCTCCGCCCGCGCCGGCACGCCCCGCTCCGACATCGAGGAGATGGTGGCGGCGCGCGGGCAGATGCTCGCCTTCGAGCCCATGGACACCGGGCCGCTGCTCGGCGGCACCGCCGGGCGGGGCACGATCGGCGGCATGTTCGCGGTGAATTTCGCCGGCCCCCGCCGCATCAGCCACGGCGCGGTGCGCGACCATGCCCTTGGCCTCAAGGGCGTGTCGGGGCGGGGCGAGCCGTTCAAGTCCGGCGGGCGGGTGGTGAAGAACGTCACCGGCTACGATCTGCCCCGCCTGATGGCCGGCGCCTTCGGCACGCTTTGCGTGGCCACCGAGATCACGCTCAAGGTGCTGCCGCGCCCGCCCATGGAGGAGACGGTGATCGCGCGCGTCGGCTCTCCCGGCGAGGCGGCGGCGGCGCTGTCGGCCGCCATGGGCTCCTCCTGCGAGGTGTCCGGCGCCGCCTTCCTGCCCGAGGGCGTGGCGGGACGTCTGCCCGGCCTTTCCGGGTCGCCGGCGCTGGTCGCGCTGCGCATGGAGGGCGTCGCGCCCTCCGTCTCCGCGCGGCGCGCCATGCTCTTGAAGGTGCTGGCCGGCATCGGCCCGGCCGAGGTGCTGGAAACCGAGACCTCCCGCCCCCTGTGGCAGGCGGTGCGCGACGTGATCCCCTTCGCCGGCTCGGGCGAGCGGGCGGTGTGGCGCCTCTCCACCCAGCCCAAGGCGGGGCCGGAGCTGGCGGCGAAGCTGGCCGCCGACCTCGGCGGCGAGGCCTATTGCGACTGGGCCGGCGGCCTCATCTGGCTCTGCCTGCCGGGCGAAGCCTCCCACGCAGACACGGTGCGCGGGGCGCTTGCGCCGTTCGGCGGCCACGCCACCCTCATCCGCGCCAGCGCGGCCGAGCGTGCCCGCACGGCGGTGTTCCAGCCCCTCGACGGGGCGCTGGCGGCGCTGACCAAAAGGGTGAAGGAGAGCTTCGACCCCGGCCTGGTGCTCAACCCCGGCCGCATGCATGCGGGGATGTGAGATGGCCCGCACCCCCGTCCCCTCGTTCCTCCGTCACGGCTGAGCGCCCATGCAGACCAACTTCTCCCTCGCCCAGCTCGCCGATCCGCATGTGGAGGCGGCCAATTCCATCCTGCGCAAGTGCGTGCATTGCGGCTTCTGCACCGCCACCTGCCCGACCTACGTCCTGCTAGGAGACGAGCTCGATAGCCCGCGCGGGCGCATCTATCTCATCAAGGACATGCTGGAGAACGACCGGCCGGCGACGCAGGAGGAGGTGAAGCACATCGACCGCTGCCTCTCCTGCCTCTCCTGCATGTCCACCTGCCCCTCGGGCGTGAACTACATGCACCTCGTGGACACCGCCCGCGTCCATATCGAGAAGACCTATTCGCGCCCCGCCCCTGACCGGATGATCCGCGAAGTGCTGGCGCGGGTGCTGCCCTATCCCGACCGCTTCCGCCTCGCCCTCATGGGGGCGCTCGCCGGCAAGCCGTTCGCCGGGCTGTTCGCCAAGGTGCCGGCGCTGAAGCCGCTCGCCGCCATGCTGCGCCTCGCCCCCGGCCTGCCCCACGGCCGCGCGGCGGACGACAAGGGCGGCGTCCATCCTGCCCAAGGCACCCGCCGGGCGCGGGTGGCGCTGCTCAAGGGCTGCGCCCAGCCGGTGCTGAACCCGGGCATCGACGAAGCCGCCATCCGCCTCCTCACCCGGCAGGGCGTGGACGTGGTGCGGGTAAAGGGCGAAGGCTGCTGCGGCGCCCTCGTCCATCACATGGGCCGGGAGGAAGAGGCGCTCGCCTTCGCCCGCAACAATGTGGACGTGTGGATCCGGGAGATGGAGACCGAGGGGCTCGACGCCATCCTCGTTACCACCTCCGGCTGCGGCACGCCCATCAAGGATTACGGCTACATGCTGCGCCTCGACCCCGCCTATGCGGAGAAGGCGGCGCGGGTCTCGGCCATCACGCGGGACATCAGCGAGTTCCTGCCCACCCTCGACCTTCCCAAGGCCGAGACGCCGCGCGGCATGCGCGTCGCCTATCACTCCGCCTGCTCGCTCCAGCACGGACAGAAGGTGAAGACGCCACCCATGGACCTCCTGCGCCGCGTCGGCTTCGAGGTGGTGGAGCCGTTCGATCCGCATCTGTGCTGCGGCTCGGCGGGCACCTACAACATGCTCCAGAGCGACATTGCGGGGCAGCTCAGGGACCGCAAGGTCGCCACGCTGGAGGCGCTGGCGCCGGACGTGATCGCCGCCGGCAACATCGGCTGCATGACGCAGATCGGCTCCGGCACCGGCATTCCCATCGTCCACACGGTGGAGCTGCTGGACTGGGCGACCGGTGGCCCCGCCCCCGCCGCTTTGGCGGGACGAGCGAAAGCTGCCTGAGGATTGTTGCCAAAACGGCAAAGACCCATGTGCGATGCGGTCAATAGACCTTCGTCGCATGCGACGTTTCGCACCGAAACGCATTGAGCTAAGGGAACGGGGCGGCTTACGCTGCGCCGCAGCACGCCCGCACCCATGAGCACCTGATGCCTCGTCCTTTCGACCAGACCCTCTATCTCGTCACCGACCCGCGCCTCGTTGCCGAGCGCGGCCTGCTGGCGACCGTCGAGGCAGCGGTGAAGGGCGGCGCCACCATCGTGCAACTCCGCGATCCCGACGCCCATGGCCGCGCCCTCGTGGAGCAGGCCCGCGGGCTGAAGGCGCTTCTGGCTCCGCTCGCCATCCCGCTCATCATCAACGACCGGGTGGATGTGGCGGTGGCGGCGGATGCCGATGGCGTGCACCTCGGCCAGGACGACATGACCCCCGCCGACGCCCGCGCCCTTTTGGGGCCGGACCGCATCCTCGGCCTGTCGGTGGGCAATCCGGCAGAATTCGCCGCGTCCGACATCGGCGCCGTGGATTATCTCGGCGTCGGCCCGGTGAAGGCCACCGGCACCAAGAAGGATGCCGGCGCCGCCATCGGCGCCTCCGGCGTCACGGCGGTGCGGGCGCTCACCCGCCTGCCCATCGTCGGCATCGGCGGCATCGACGGCACGCTCGCCGCCGAGGTCATCCGCGCCGGAGCGGACGGGGTGGCGGTGGTGTCCGCCATCTGCGCCGCCCCCGATCCCGAACTTGCTGCGCGCGCGCTTCTTTCGGCCGTCACGGCCGCGCGCTGACGCTTCCCATCCCGCTTCGGGGCTGCCACGGCCCCGGGACGGTTCCCGCCTGCGGCGACGCCACGCGCTTCAGGCTTCACACGAGGAGACCCGACATCATGTCGTCCCCTGCCCTGAAGACTGCCCCGGCCGCGGGTATCGAAATCACCGGCGCGCTCGGCCCCCGCTTCGACGAAATCCTGACCCCCGAGGCGCTGGCCTTCGTCGCCGACCTGCACCGCGCCTTCAATCCCACCCGCAAGGCCCTGCTGGCCCGCCGCGC